>NZ_PNOZ01000041.1:0-63371 GCF_002879555.1 Verrucosispora sp. ts21
TTGGCACTGGCTTATCAAGCACCCTGTTGAGTTCTCAAAGAACAACCACACACCATCAAGCAACCCACCAGGGCCACCATCCGGGGCATCCGTTCCACTCTCATGCCCGCCGCTCTCGCGCCGGGCACTTTTACTACGTTACCTCACCGTCTGGCCCGTGTCAACCGGTGTGTCCCGGTGTGTCACGCTTCATGCGGTTCGGCACCCGCGATCCGGCGCAGCGGAGATCCGCTTCGCCAGTTCATCGGATTTGGCAGGCCGGCCGCTGCGGTCTCCCGCAAGCTCGCCCGGTGCCCTGCCGGTCGTGAACCTTACCCGGTCGGTTTCGCTCCGCCAAATCCGCCTCGCGGCGAACCAGAAGAGCACCACCCGGACCGAGCTCACCGAGGAGATCCTCAGTAGAACCCGGTGCCATCGTCGGAGCGGGGTCATCGGGTCTTTCGTCCCGTTTCGCCCGTTCCGCGCTGGCAGAGAGAAACTTACGCGGCGGGTGGATTGATCGTCAAATCGATCGGGAACGGTCCCCCTCACGGTGTAGAACCCCGCGCGGTTCCCCGTGCCGCCCAGACATCGAACCCGCTCAGGGCGTACGACGGCGTGCTGCTCGCCAGGCGCGGACGCCGAGCAGGCCGACGGCCGTGCCGATGGCCAGCGAGGCGCCGATCAGCAAGGCGTGCACCCAGAGGAAGCCGGTCGCCGGCCAGTCCCCGACCACCCCGCTGCTCCACGACCTGGGGTCGTTCCAGATGGCCAGCGCGAAGCGCGGCCAGATCACCCAGGTCCAGACCCCGACCCCGGTGAGGAAGACCGCCCAGCCTCGCGACAACACCATGGTCGGCGAGTATGCCAGCGGCGCTACCGGGGGCGGTGCCGAAGCTCTTGCATCGGTACGGTTGAGCGTATGAATCCGCCGCTCAGCCGTACCAGCGCGGAGGCGCACCTCTACATGGACCTGCACGCCTGTTCGTGCGGGTCGACCCGCTTCCCCCGGCACAGTGCCGTCGTCGCGTTGGTCGACGGTGACCTGGCCAGCCGTTACACCGGCACCTGCGAAGGCTGCGGCGCGGAACGGGAGTTCGTCTTCCGGCTACCGGCCACACCGGGGAGCACTGGCGGCGGGTTCCGCTACGGCGGCGACGAACCGTCTCAGCTGCTCGACCCCGGCGAGTGGCTCCTGGTCGCCGACGCGTACGCGGGATCGGTGTCGGCGGAATCCGCCGGCGAGGCCGGCCAGCGGGCCCGCGCCGCGCTCACCCGGGCCGTCGCCGCACTGGACGAGGTGGGCAAGTTCGCCTCGGACGGCGGCGACGAGATCCCCGCGAACGCCTTCGCCAGCGACCGGGGCCGGCAGCTGCACCAGCGCGAGCCGGGCCGGTTCCGCCGCGACCGACTCGCTGCGGTCCGCGGCGCCTACGCCGAAATGCTGGCACGGCTCAGCTGAGCGACTCGGCACCGCCGGTCGACTCGGCTGAGCCGGTCGGGGCGTAGGACTTCTGCTCGCCTACACGTGATCGAGCGGAGTCAGCCGGCCGACGAGTTCGGGCATGGACCCGGCCACCGGTCGCAGCTTGCTCGCCCGGTTGACTGAGGCCGGACCGACCATGTCCTGCTCGGGCAGGAAGTAGACCCTGCTGTCCTGCGGCTGCGCGGTCGAGACCAGCAGCAGACCCCCGGACGGCCGCGCAATGACCAGCCAGTCCGGCGACAACCACGGATCACGGTGTACGCGCTGCGCCGCCACCAGGTCGGTGGGCGGGTGCTGCGGGTGCACCCCGAACAGCGGACGCTCCGGCATGAGGGTGAACGTAACGCCCGGAACATGGTGGTCCACCTCGGGCTGCGCCCCGTTGTTCCGGCGCAGCCAGTCGCGGTAGTCGGGCGGAAGCGGCTGCCCGAGGGCCGCCTCGACAGCCTGGAGTTGCGCCTCGTCGAGTTGGCCGTACGGGCTGAGTCGGGCCCGTTCCCACGGCCTGCCGGTGGGTGGTTCCGGCACCTCGCCGTGGTCCACCCGGCGGACGGTGACCTCCCACTCGTCCAGGCTGGGCATGACGAGGTCGGCGAAGCGCCAGGTCTCCTCCCCGACGGGAAACGTCCCGCCGAGCGTGACGTCGTGCGAGGAGTCCTCGCCGGAGGAGGGCATGACGATGATCTCGGCGCGTACGGGTGGCCCGATGTCGACCCAGCGAACTCCGAGCCGAGCCGGTCCCAGGATCGCCGTGGCGTTGTTCGCGATGGCGGCGACATCAGTGAACGAGCGCAACGCTTGTCTCCCGGTTCTCCCGGCTGGGCGCGACGGCGGACCTGGTCAGAACGGCCCGTCCTGGTAGTTGCGGGGGTCGGTGAAGGTGCCGGGCGGCAACATCTGGACCGGCGGCTGGTCGTCCAGCTCCTTCGGGGTCAACCGTCCGAGGAACTCGCCCATCGACCAGGCCACCGCGCGCAGCTTCTGCTCCCGTAGGGCTGAGCCGGCCGGGCCGGGCGGACCCAGCAGATCCATTTCATGTACGAAATAGACCCTTGGAATGTCCGTCAGTGCGGGGACCACCAGCAGCCCACCGAACGGATTCGCGATCACCAACCAGTCGCGCGACAACCACGGATCCCGATGTACGCGTTGCGCGTGCACCAGGTCGAAGGGCGGGTACTGGGGGTGCACCCCGAACAGCGGACGCTCGGGCAGCAGCGAGAACGGTTTACCGGGAATGTGGTGCTCGACCTCGGGTTGCGCGCCATTGTTCTGGCGTAGCCAGTTGCCGTAGTCCGCCGGGAGCGGGTGCCCCAGAGCCGCCTCCACCGACTGGACCTGTGCCTCGTCGAGCTCTCCGTACGGGCGCAACCGTGCCGGCTTCCAGAGGTGACCGGTGGGCGGCTCCATCACCTCGTCCTCGTCGACCCGACGGATCGTGATCTGCCACGCGTCTTCGCTGGTCATGTCGAGATCCGCGAAGCGCCAGGTCTCCTCGCCCACCGGGAAGGTCTCGCCGAGTGTCACCTCGTACCGTGAGACGTCTCCGTCCCACTCCGGCATGACCACGATCTCGGCACGCACTGGTGGCCCGACGTCCACCCAGCGCGCCCCGAGGCGAGCCGGGCCGATGTCGGTGGGAATGTTGTTACGGATGGCGGTCTTCGCGGTGAAGGATCGCAACGGCTGTCCCCCTGTCCCTGCGGCCGGCATCTTCAGCCGTCGATCATCTCGTACAACGCGGACTCCTCCGGCAGCCTAAACCCGAGCACCTCACGGGCGATCCGCTCGGCCTCTGCCCGACCGACGGGCACCGACCCGCCGATGCCCGACTCTCCGCTTGTCGTCCAGCGAGCCTCCCGCTGGCCGCTTCCGGATGACAGCAGGACGCTCAAGCCGATCACGGTACCGCTGCCGCCGAGCAGCGCGAGATAGCTGATGTCGGCCCGCTCGTCTTCCAGGTCGGTACGGCCGAGGGTGTGCCGGCGCGGCCTGTCGCTCGCGGCCCTGGCCGCGGGCTCCGCCGACCGGGGTACCGGGACCGACGGCGTCAGCGGCACCGTCGGCGGGGTCGGCGGGGTCGGCGGGGTCGGCGGGGTCGGCGGGGTCGGCGGGACATCCTGGCTCGTCACCGAGACGGTCTGCGAGGCGCTGCTCGTGCCACCCATGTCCAGGTGGGCGTGGTGCGGCGACATCAGGTTCAGGAAGTCCCGCACCGGCATTGGCGCGGGATGCTCACTCCCCCACGGGTTGCGCAGTTGCACCAGGCCGTTGGTCACGGACACCACCTCGTAGGCGTGCTCGGCGTAGAGCCCGAACGGCAGGTTGGTGAGTCCCGGTGGGTAGCTCTTCTGAGGCAAGCTGCCGACGATCACCGGGCTTCCAGCGGCCAGGAGGGCGGCAAGTCGAGCAGCGACGGCGGCTTCCTGCCCTGGCCTGATGTCGAAGCGCGACGTCCGGCTCGGTGCACCCGTCAGCTGTGTCATCAGCTCGGCTTGGAAATCACTCGTGCTGCCGACATGCAGCCGGGCATAGCCGAGCGGAGCCGCCCGATGCGGGTCGTCCTTGGAGTGCCAGGAAGTCCAGTCCTGCTGCCAGGCGACACGACGCTGCATGCTCCACGTCCGGTCGACCGCCGCCAGCGCCTTCTCCAGCACCGACGCCCATCCCGAGCCGTTCCGCGACTGGTCCGCGTAGGCGGACTTGCCGGGAGGGTCGGTCCGCAGCGGCACGTCCGGCCGTACGGTGATCCGGAGGCGCCGTCCGGTGGGAGTGGACGTACCGCCGTGCAGCACGCTCTCGTGCAGCAGCACGTCGACGGTGCCGTCCGGGTTCGGCTGGAAGAGCTGGGCCAGCGCATCCGGGCGGTGACCGGCGACAGCGGCCATGGTGGCGAGCATTCCGCAGTCGCCGAGCGCGCCCTGGCGCACCTGCTCCCGCTGCGGCGGGCCGTCGAAGAGTGGTGCCGGTTGCCCGGTCCGCAGATCCAGTGCCTGGCCATATCCGACCGGGGAGTTCGGGTCGGGGTCGGGCAGGGTGACCCGGTCGGCGACCACGGCCACCTCGGTACCGCTGACCGTCGGTTCGACTTCGATCTCGACATCGACGATGGTGCTGGGATCGGGGGGCAGCATCGCCCGCAGCGCGTCGGTAAGCGCGTTCGGGACCAGCGCCATCAGCCGCGCGTCGGTCACGTAGTGGAAGCCATGGGTGCTGAGCACCGCCATCGCTGCGGGGTTGGACCCGTACGCGGCACGGAAGGCGGCGGCGACCCGACTGCGGTCCTCGGCCAGCAGTGACCTGCGACCGCTCTCGGTGGTCAGGTCGAACGCGGGCGCCGACACGTCGAGTGGGAACTCCGGGGCACCGTCGAGGGTGTAGGGGCGCAGGTCGAAGCGGCCGGTCAGGTCGACGTAGACGCCTTCGGCGGCGAGCCGGTCGGCCAGCTGCGGATCGGTCTGCCGGATCGCGTCCAGCGCTGCCGGTGGCAGCGCGACGACCTGCCCGGCCAAAGCCGGCATCCGGGGCAGCGAGGACTGGCTCTGCTCCCCGTGCACGGCCAGCTCGCGCAGCTTGTTGGTGATCTCGGCGGCCGAGGGCGGCTGGAGGTCGGGTGCCAGCCGGGCGCGGTAGTCGATCGCCCGGAACCGCTCGACCCGGTTCGGGTCCGGGTTGGCGGCGAGCGCTCCGGCCACCGCCTCCGGCGTGATCGTCGGCACGCTCAGCCGGATGACGTGGTGCCACGCGTCGGCGGGGAGCAGTGCCAGGCGGGCTGAGGCTTCCGGCGTACCCCAGTGCAGGCCGAGTTGGTCGACAAGCGCGTCGATCTCGCGGCGCAGGACCAGACGGGTGCTCGGGTCGGCATTCTCATACCCGGCTGCCAGCACGCGCAGCTCGGCCAGCCGGCCACGGTCGCGGGCGGTGAGGCCGGCCGGGTCGATGGGCGTTTCCGGGGTGCCCTGGTCGAAGAGCCCGACCTGGGCCTGGCCGCTCTCGTGTCGGGCCAGCAACTCGGCGAACTCGTGGGCCACCGCGCGATCCACCACGGCGTCGACGGCCCGGTCGGAGACGGTGAGGGTGAAGGTGCCGTCGAGGTTGCGGGTCGTCTGCGCCACCGTCGTGCCGGTGAGCGCGCCGGTGGTGACCTGGATCCGCAGCGGTGCCAGGCCACCCGCCCGGATTTCGAAGACGTCCGGGTCGACGGCGGCGATCTGGTCCGCGCCGATCGTGTCGGCCAGGGTGGGCAGCACCAGTCGCGCCCGGTCGAGCACCGCCGTCGGATCGCCGGCCGGTCGGCCCTGCCCGTGGAAGTCGGAATCCGGCAGCGCCGCCACGCTGCTCTGCGCCACCTCGACGTGCCCGTACCAGGGGCTCATCAGGTCCAGGAAGGCGCGTACCGGCATCGGGGTGGGGTGGCTGGCGTTCCACGGGTTACGCAGCTGCACCTCACCGTTCGTCACCGACACGACCTCGTACGCGTGGCCAGGGATGAGTCCGTACGGCGGTTTGCCGGGGTACTGGGCGGCCGGCAGGGTTCCGGTGATCACCGGGCTGCCCGCGGAGAGCAGGGTGGCCAACCGGGCTTCCGCCTCGGCCTCCCGGCCGGGCGTCGGATCGAGTCGACTGACGCTGCTGGGCAGGCCGGTGAGTTGGGTGAGCAGTTCCGCCTGCACCAGCCGACTGCTGCCGTTGCCGAGTCGGGCGTAGCCCAGCGGTGCGGCCTGGTGCGGGTCGGCGCCGGGCCGGGCGCTCCACTGCTGCTGCCACTGGTCGTGGCGCTGCTGGGTCCAGGTGCGGTCGACCGCCGCGATCGCCTTCTCCAGCAGCGACGCCCAGGAACTGCCGACCGTCGACTGGTCGGCGTAGGCGCTGCGACCGTTCGAGTTGGCGTGCAACGGCACGTCCGGCCAGACCGTGACCCGCAGTTGGCGTCCGGTCGGGGTGACCGACTGTCCCGGACCGCTCGCCTCGTGCAGCAGCACGTCGACCGAGCCGTCCGGGTTGGGGTGGAACATCTGCGCGATGGTGTCCGGCAGGTGCCCGGCGACCGCCCCGATCACGGCGATCATGCCGCAGTCACCGAGCGCACCCTGCTGCACGTCCTCGCGCCGGGGCGGACCGTCGAACAGCGGTGCCGACTGCCCGGTCCGGGCGTCCAGCGCCGGCCCGTACGCCGGGCCGGGTGTGGTCGGTGAATCCGGTGGCAGGCTCACCCGGTCGGCCACGACCTGGGTGTCGCCGGACGGCCCGTTTGTCGACGCGCTCTCCGCCGGGGTGGCCGGGGTCGGCGGTACGGGGGTGATGCCGCGCAGCACGTCGGTCAGGACATCCGGCACCAGCCCCATCCAGCGGGCGGTGCCCTGGTAGTGGAAGTCGTGGTCGGCGAGCAGGGTCGCGGCCTGACCGCCGCGCAGGGCACGCAGTGCCGCTCGGGACCGCTGCCGGTCCTCGTGCAGTTGGGCCTGCCGACCGGCTTCGGTGCTCAGGTCGTACGCCGGCCGCGCCGCACCGAGGTCGATCGCCGGCACGTCCGCCATGTACGGGCGCAGGTCGTAGCGGCCGGTCAGGTCGACGTAGACGCCTTCGCGGGCGAGCCGGTCGGCGAGTTGCGGGTCCACCGCGCGGACGCGGTCGAGCTGTGCCGGCGGGATGCCGATGATCTGCCCTGCGAAGGCGGGCATCCGCGGCATGCCGGACTGGGTGTGTTCCGCCTCGGCGGCCAGTTCCCGCAGCCGGTCGGTCAGTTCCGTCGACTGCGGCACCTGGAAGTCGGGGGCCAGCCGGGACCGGTAGTCGATCAGCCGGACCCGCTCTACCTCGGTGAGGGTGGGGGCACCGGCGAGCACCGCCGACACCGCTTCCGGGTTGAGGGCGGGGACGCTGAGCTGCATCAGGTGGGCCAGCACGTCGCGCGGGAGCAGCGCCCACCGGGCCCGGACTCCCTGGTCGCCCACGCGGAGGCCGAGGTGGTCGGCGAGGGCGTCGATCTCGGCGCGTACGGCCAGCCGGCCCGGGGCGTCGGTGGTGGCGTACCCGGCGGCGAGCAGCCGGATCTCGGCGAGCCGACCCTGATCGTGGGCGGTGAGCCCGGACGCGTCGATCGGGCCGCGTACGTTGCCCGGGTCCAACGGGCCGACAAGCGCCCGGCCAGCCTCGTTAAGTGCCACCAACTCGGCGACCTCGTGCGCCAGCGCCCGCACGACCGCCTGGTCCCCGGCCCGCTCCGACACGGTGACCGTGAAGGTCCCGTCGGGGTTGCGGACCGACTGGGCCACCACGCCGTCGGCCAACGGCCCCGCGGTGAGCCGCACGGTCAGCGGGTGCTGCCCGGCCGGACGGATCTCGAACCGGTCCGGGCCGACCGGCACCACGGCGTCGACCTGCGCGTACGGTGCGATCTGCGGCAGCGCGACCCGCGCGGCGTCCAGGACCGCGTCGGGGTCGGCGTCCGGTCGACCCAGGCCGTGGAAGGTCGAGCCGGGCACGGCACTGGCGGTGAGCGAGCCGGCCGTCGATACGCTGCCGTCATGGCCACGCCCGCCGAGCTGTACGCCGCCATCCTGGCCGACCCCGACGACCTCGACCTGCGCCGGCGCTACGCCGACGCCATCGAGGCCACCGACCCCGACCACGCCGAGGTGATCCGCATCGACCTGGCGGGCACCCGGCCCGACCGGGCCGCCGCCCTGCGGTACCGACGAGTCGTCCCGCGGCTCGCCGCGCCGGTCGCCGACCTGCTCGTCGACTGGAAGGTCCGCAACGGACTCGTCGAACTGGTCACGATGACCGCCCGCACCTTCGTCGACCGCGGTGCCGAGGTCTTCGCCCACCTGCCTGTCCGCCACCTGACCCTTGTCGACGCGGCCGGGCTGATGCCGGACGTCGCCGGTGTCGCCGGCCTGGGGCGTCTGGTCGCCCTCGACCTGAGTGACAACCCGATCGGTGACGACGGCGTCGCCGCGCTGGCCGGCTCCCCGCACCTGGGTCGGTTGCGGTGGCTGGGCCTGGCCAACTGTGGCGTCGGGCCCGCCGGTGCCGAGGCCCTCGCCGCCAGCCGGAAGCTGCCCGCCCTGCGTTACGTCGAGCTGTGGGGCAACCCCGTCGAGGTCGTCGCCAAGGGCGTCGGGCAGGACATCGACGGCAGGCCCGTCGCTGTCGAGATGCCGCCGCTCGGCCGGGAACTCGACGAGCGGTACGGTCCCCTGCCCTGGCTCGACATCCAGTGGGGTTGGCGACTGCTCGGTGTCGCCCGCTGGGACGAGGTCTGACGGCACACCCGAGGTGTCCGGGCCCGTGCCGCCGGCCGGCTGCGCGCCGGGTGGCACGGGTGGTGCGCCGAGGTTCGCTTCGGCGATCCGCTGGGCGTGGAACCGGATGCTGGGCGGGATGCCCCGCGAATCGTCCGGCAACGCGGCGGCCTGGTCCACGATCGTCTGCCGTAGCGCCGGGCCGACCTTGGCCAGCAGCGGACCGGCCACGCTGGCCCCACCGAGGACCCGCAGCTGGCCGCTGGTGTCCCGTAGACCCAACACGTCGGCTGGGCCGTCGTGTGCGGTGGCCGGACCGTGCAGCGGCGACAGATCCACCTCGGACAGCAGGTCGGCTACGCCCCCCGGATATTCGGGTGCCTGCCCGATCGAGAAGACCACCCGGTCGTACGCCTGCCGGCTGCCGTCGGTGAACTCCACAAGGAACTCGCCGTCGACCGTGTGCCGCAGGCTGACGATCTCCCGCAGCGACTGCTCCACCTGGCCGCGTACGGATTCAGCGTAGGCACCGACCTCCGGCAGGGTGTTGCGCCGGTTGTAGCCACCACCGAAGCTGAACCGCAGCCGCGCCTCGGCGTCGTTGCCGGGGTCGCCGGTCAGCTGGTCGGGCGGTGGCGGCATGGCCCGGGCCGACCAGTCGACGTTGCCGGCCGGGGAGGCCACCGCCTGCTCGATGTCCCACGCGCCGGAGGCACCCGCGCCGAAGACGAGCACCCGGTCACCGGGGCGGTACGCGTCGGCCAGGTTCTGCCCGCCGAAGTCGACGGCGGGCGCGGACGGGCGGGGATCACCGAACGAGCCGTCCGGCGCGTGGCCGAGCCGGGCGCGTACCTCGTCGGAGAGGGTGTCGGGGTCGACCGGCGCGCCGTCGGGGTCGAAGACCTGCCCGGTCGTGGAGTCCACGGCGTAGCCGGAGGTCGGATCGACCACCAGGGGATCCGTCGGCCGTCCGTCGAAGTCGGCCAGCAGCGGTGCGTGGGAGACGCCGGCACCGAGGACGGTTCGTACCGTCGCCGGGAGGGTGTCCGGGTCCACCACGGTGCCGTCGGGGGCGCGGAACACCAGGGTCGGTCCGGACCGGTCGACCCGGTAGCCGGTCGTCGGGTCGACGTACTGGCCGCCTGCGGTGGCCGGCGCGTTCGGCACCCGAGAAGGTCCGGGCCCGGACGCGACATCGACGGAGGCGGTGAAGAACTGTCGCCCACCCACGGTCACCCGGAAGTTCGCGCCGTCCGGCCAGCCCACGGCGTCGGCCGGGCGGGGGGTGATCGCGGTCGCCGTGCCCTGGTAGGTCGGCATTCCGCTGAGCGCCCGCGCCGCGCCCACCGCGTCGGCGAAGACGTCGGACGGTGTGAACTGGGTGCCCGCCTCGGCCAGGTCGGCCGGCTGGAACGGCATCCCCGGAAGCTCCAGCTCCGACGGGATCTGGCCCATCAGCAGGGCCTGTCGCTCCGCCCAGGGGTCGTGGCCCTGCGACACGCAGAGCACCGGCGGCAGGCCGATGCCGGTGTCGGCGACGCCGCCCATGGTGACGAAGTCGGCGGTGGCGGCCCAACCGCCACCGATCACCAGCCGGCCGAAGACGTGCTCGGGCGCGATGTCCAGGGTGGCGTCGACCCTGGTGGTCAGGGCGAGGTCGGCGGCGTTGCGCGACGCGGTGGCCTGCTGCGCCCAGGTACGGGCCTCGGCGCGGATCGCCGACTGCGCGGCCCGCAGGTCCGCGACGAGTTGCTGCCCGGTCGCCTGGCCGATCAGGTTCTCGATCGCCGGGGCGGCCGGACCCAGGTGGCTGCGGATCAGGTCGAGTCGGGCCTGCGCCGCCTCCGCTCCGACCACCGGGACGTTGGCACCGAGCCCGTGCACGGCATGCGACGGGTCCTGTTCCAGCAGGCCGGAGGCGACGAGCAGGCTCAACGCCTCGGCCTGCAGCTGGCCGGCGCGGGCCGGGTCGGTGGTCGCGGTGCTGTCGGCGAGGACGACCCGCAGTTCGGCGAGGCGGCCGATGTCCCGCGCGGTGAGGACGCGGGTGCCGTCGTACTCGGGTCGGGCCCCCTCGGCGAGCGCGGTGGTGGCGTCGGTACGCAGGTCGACGGCGCGTTCCTGGGCGACCGTGTCCACCTCGGCGAGCATCGCGGAGACCGCCCGCCGGACGTGGTCCGGATGCGCGCCGGTGGACACCTGCACCACGGCACCGTCGGCGGTGTACCCGACGGTGGCGACCGGCACGGCCGGTACGCCCGTCGGCGGGTCGGCCAGCACGATCCGTACCTGGTAGGGGCCGTCGGCCGTGTCCAGGGTGACGGTGGCGGCGGCCGGGTCCACGCTCGCCTGCTCGGGCAGCGGGCCGGCGGTCAGCGCTTCCTGCACGGCCTGCGCGGTCCGGGCCGCATCGGCGTCGAGCAGCGCACCGCCGAAGGTCGTACCGGCGGCGGCCTGCCGCAGGTCGGGCCCGTCGGCAGGGGTCGGTTCGGAGTCGGGCCCCGGCGGCGCGGGCGGCCCGTCGGGGTCGGCGGCGTCGGTCCGGCCGTCCGCGGCTGTGGAGTCGGTGTCGGTCCGGCCGTCCGGGTCGGTCAGGCCGTCGGTTCCGGTTGGGGCCAGACCTGCCGACCCTTGATCCGGCCCTCGCGTCGCGCCTGGGTGTACTCCTCCATGATCCGCCTCGGGGGCAGGCTGGAGTGAGCCGTGATCACTCCCGTCCGGTCGATGATGTAGCTGCCCTGCCCCACTGCCATCCCCGCGGACCGTTCCTGTTCCGAGAGCCTCTCCCGGGCCAGCCAGCCGAACTCGAACTCCCGAAGCACTATCGGATTCCCGGTCCCCAGCAGCTGGCTGATCAGCGTCAACGCCTCGTCCTCGGTCAACTCGCCCCTCTCCGTCAGGCACCATCATCGCCCAGAGGGCATGGGTGTCCCGCACCTCGCCGGCCGGCATGTCCACCGACGCCGTGCCCGTCTGGGGATCCCACCACACTGGCGCATCGGCGTCGGCCGGGAAGACGATCACGAAGGCGTGCGAGCCGTCGACCTCCGGTTGGCCGTTGTCGTCGAGGACGACGTTGCCGGCGTCGTCGAGAAGCAGCCAGTCGGCGACCACGAGCGCCGACGCCCCCGGCCCGGCGTCGGCCACCTGCTGGTAGAGGTCGGCGTACTGGGCGGCCACCGCCTCGGTACGGGCCGACAGGTCGGTGGGCAGACCGTCCGGGCCGCCGATCCACTGCCCACCGATCCACGCCTCGGCCCGCTCCAGGCCGCCCCGCTCACCGGAAAGCCTGTCGATCGAGCCGTCGGGAAGGCGATCCGGCCACCGTGGGCGCGACACCTGCGGGTCACCGTGGAAGCTGGCAAGCGCCGACAGCGAACTGTCCAGGCAGTTGTTGCCCCGGCCCGGCTGATCCGGCCCACCGTCGTTGACCAGCCCTCCGTACGGGTGGGTGGACGGGTCGGCGAAGACGGCGTACCCGTGCGGGGTGGCCAGGCTGGCGGCCAGGTCGTCGTGGAAGCGGGGGTCCTCCAGCGGCGCCAGTTCGCCCGGCCCGAACCGTCGACCCTCGTCGAGCGACGGCGCGGTCGCGGTCAGTCGGTCGGTGTCACCGTCGGCCAGACCTGACGACCCGTCATCCGGCCCGCCCGGCGCGCCTGGGTGTACTCCATGATCAGCAGCGGCACCGGCAGACTCATCTGCGCTGTGATCACCCCGCTCCGGTCGATGATGTAGCTCCCGTGGCCCAGTTGCCGACCCTCCGCCCGTTCCTGCCGAGACAGTTGTTCCTTCGCCAGCCAACCGAACTCGAACGGATGCAGCTCGATCTCGTTCGGCGTACCCAGTAGGCGCTTGATCAGCGTCAGCGCCTCTTCCTCCGTCATCGGGAATCCCTTCCACCGCGGGCGTCATCGACCACAGCGCGTACGTCTGCGCCACGTACGCGGTCGGGGGTTGTGGCCAGGTCATCCCCCGCTGTGGATCCCACCAGACCGGCCCCTCGGCACCCTGCGGATATACCAGAACCAGGGCGTGTGAATCCTCGACCTGAACGTTGCCGTTGTCGAGGAGAAGGTCTCCGGTGCGGCGATCCCGCTTGACCCATTCGGCCACGACCAAGGCCGCTGAGCCGGGGCCGGCCTCGGCGATGTGCTGATGCAGTCGGGCGTACTGTGCGCTGACCGCCGCAGCGCGCTCAGCGGGCGTGGTGGGAAGTCCGGCCGGGCCGCCGGCCCAGGTGCCGCCGAGCCAGGACTCTGCCCGGTCGAGACCACTCGCCTCACCCGTGACGGTGTCGATCGAGCCGTCCGGTCGCACGTCCGACCAGCGGGGGAAGGACACCTGCGGGTCGCCGTAGAAGCTGGACAACGCCGAGAGTGAGCAGTCCAGGCAGTTGTTGCCGCGGCCGGGCCGACCCGGTCCGCCATCGTTGATCAGTCCACCGTACGGGTTGGTGGACGGGTCGGCGAAGAGAGCGTGGCCTTGCGGCGTTCGCAGGGCCTGCTCGACGTCCCAGTGGAAGCTCGGATCCTCCAGCGGCGCGAGCTCACCCGGCCCGATCCGTCTCGTCTGTGACAACCCGCGATCGGTACCGAGCGGCACCGCATGCCGACCTGCGTCGGTGGCGCCGGCGGTCGTGTCGCTCCCCGGAGGCACCGGCGGGGTCTCGGACGCGACAGGGGTGGTGCTCAGGTCGCCTGGCGGCAGATCTCCGTCAACTCGGTCTCCGTCGGCAGCGGCACCGTCGTGAAGTGCGCCGTCTGGCGTTCCGCCGTCGCCCGGTCGACCCGTTCGATCTCGTGGCGCTCCGGATTCGCCCACAGGATCGCCGCCGCCACGTCCGGGCGGAACGTCCACGCGCCCGTCGGACGGTCCCAGATCACCGCCTGGGTCGGCCCCGAACTCTCCGCCTCCGCGATCAGGTTGACCGGCGGGCCCGTCGGGTCGTCCGGTCTCCGCAGGAGGAAGTAGCCGAACGTCAGCGCCGTCATGCGGGCCCCCCATCAGGTCAGGATCCAGACCGGGCAGGTCGGACGCCGTCAATCCTCGCGCGGCGAGCACGTCGGCGAACGTCTGGCCCTGCTGCCCGAGCCAGTCGAGGTACGACTGACGGATACTCTCCTGCCGGGCCGAGGACATCCACTTCGCGAAGCTCGTGTTCTTCGGGGTGTCGAACCGCCCGGAGTCCATCCCGCCCGGCATGTGTGCCGCGATGCCGTTCGCCTTGTTGATCGTGAGGATGTCGAGGAAGGCGTGCACCCGGGCGCTGGGTGTCTGCGCCGGGTCACGCATCACCTCGTACGGCACATGGGTCTGCTTGCCGATCGCGTAGCTGGTCGCGGTCGGGAACTGCAACTCGAAGGTGCGCCCGGTCGGCGAGGTCAGCGTGCAGTTCAACCCGAAGAACCGGTTACCCGGGTGCCAGAAGTTCTTCAGGTCGGTGACCTGGTAGCCCTGTGCCTCCAACGACGACAGGACCGCGTCCACCGCCGGCCCGTACGCCTCGGTCTCCGGCCCCTGCACCGAGAACCGCACCACGTCGTTGACGGTGTCCAGCGCGGAACCGAGGTCGTAGCCGAGCGGCTCCAGCTCGGTGCGGAACTTGCGGGCCAGCGACTCGGCGCCCTTGACGCGATGCTGCTCGCCGAGCGTGCTCAGCGCGTCCGCCCCGGTCAGCCCGAGCCGGGCGTTCACCTCGGCGTTCACGCCGTGCAGGTCGGCCAGGATCTGGTCGGCGTCGCGCTGCGCGTCGGCGAGCGCCTCGTGCAGGGTCGCCTGATCCGGCTCCGCGAGGCCGTCCAGGTAAGGGCTCGCCGCCGGGTCACCCTCGGGCGTCGCGGCGTCGGCGTCGCTCAGCCCGTCGGATCCGGTACCGGCCAGACCTGTCGGGCTTCCTCCCTGCTCATCGACATGGCCGGGCTGCACCTCCATCGGCGAGCCCGGCATGTCGGGCCTGCTGGGGTCGGGGGTGGTGGCGGAAGTGTCGTCGGGTGCTGTCGAGTCCGGTGGGGCTGGTGGCCGGATGTCGGTGTCCGTCGCTGCGGGGCGGTGCGGGTCACCCTCGGCGTCGAGGACGATCGACCAGACGTTGCCGGGATCGCCGTGCACCGGGTCGGTGTCGGAGATCAGCTGGTTCTGGGCGTCTAGCCAGATGATGGTGCCGTCGTGGTTTACCGCGTTCCAGGTGTGTGCGCCGTTGCCGTCCGGACGGGTGGTGATGATCAGGGCCGCCGAGCCGGGGCCGGCCGCACGCAGCGCGTCGGCGACGGCGTCCAGGCCGGCGGTGCCGGTGCCCTGGTGGGCGAATTCGGTGCGTAGTGCCTGCTCCTGCCGCGCCGTGCTGCCCGCCTCCACCTCGGCCGAGGTGGCGGTCGGGGCGGCCACCTCGGGCCGACCGAACCAGGTGTCCAGGACGGAGAGCCCGACGTCGGCACAGTTGTTGTCGCGTCCGGGGACGGTCGGACCGCCGTCGTTGACCAGGCCCGCCCACGATCCGACGCGCGGATCCGGGTGCACAAGCGGTCGACCGGTCGTCGCATCGCGCGGCACGGCCGCGTCGAGCGTCTGCTGGTCGGCCTGCTCCGGGGGGACCAGGCCGTTCGGGTCGCCGTACGGTCGGTTGTCGCTCAGCGGAGGGCCGTTGCCCACCACGCCAGGGACCGACGGCTGGTAGGTCCGGGCGTCCCGCTCCGGGTCCACGATCGGCTCGATGCCGAACTGTGGCAGGAAGTGTGCGCACGAGCGGCAGGGCGGCCGGTGGTGCCCCAGCTTGTAGACGGTGTCGTTCTGCTGAGCCGGTTTGACCTGATGAGTCAGGATCTTGGCACCGTTGAAGGCGTCACGTGCGTACTGTTCGAAGGAGCCTGGCTCACCGGCGTCGCGCCACTGCGTTTCGAGCCGGTAGAGCTGATCCGAGACCAGGGCCACCTCGGCACACTTACCGTGCCCGCTGCCGGTTCCGTCCGGCAACGCCGCCTTCGTGCGATCCAGCGCGGCCTGCGCAAGCGGGTGCACGGACGGCTGGGTCGGCGGCTTGGTGCCCTTGTCCGCGGTCATGCTGGTGTGCGTGGTGATGCCACCGTCGGACATCATCAGGGCACCTGACGTGCCGGGCTGCTTGGCCCGGGAGATCGTGCCGTCCTTCACCGCCTGCCGGGTGGCCTCGGCGAGGGTCCGGGACGCCTCGATCAGGGCCTGCTCCGCGTCCGGGCCGGTGGGGTCGCCGTCCACAGCGGTGGGAGACAACTGCCAGCTGTGGGTGCCGTTGCCGGTCGGCCCTTCGGACCGCCGGAGGGTGTCCGGGTTCACCGGACCCCGGCCGGTGTCCGGCGCGGTCGGGCCACCAGGCTGGAGCGTCCCCGTGCTGCCCGGCACCGCGACGACGACCGGCCCGCCGGTGGCCGACTGGTCGGCCTGGTCCGCCCGGCGCGCCGCAGGATCCGTGGCACCGTCCGGGGAGGCGGGCGTGACCGTCGGGTCGGTGGTCGCGGCTGTGGGCGTGACCGTCGGGTCGGTGGTCGCGGTGGTGGTCGCCGAATCGGTGCCTGCCGTCTCGGCCGGCACCGTCGGCCGCACCGCCGGACCGGTGTCGGGCTGGGCCACGGAAACACCGTCGGACTGCGGCGCCGAAGCAGTGTCAGGCGGCGTCACCGAAGCAACGTCGGGCTGCGCCACGGAAGCGGCATCGGGCTGGGTCACCGGGGCGGCGCTGGGTGGCGGGGTCAGCGAGACCGATCCCGCCGAGTTCGGGGCCGTGGTGTTGGCCGGTGCCCTCGGGGTCGGCTGCGTACCGGTGTTGCCGGTGGCGGGCGTGGTCGACGTGGGCGAGGTCGACGTTGTGGGGGTGGTCGACGTGCCGGCGGTCGGCGTGCCAGGTGCGGAGGTCGGGGTGGTGGGCGCGGGGGCCGTCGGGGTGGCGGCTGGGGTGGTCGCGGACGGTACGGCGGTGGTCTGCGCCGGGTTCAGCGTGGTGGCGGGAGTGACGTTGCCCGGGGTGGCTCCCGCCACCGGGCTCGCGGGTGGTGCACCCGGCACCACAGCGGGAGCGATCTCCGCGGCCAGGGGATCAACCCCGGAGACGGCCGGGCCACCGGGACCATCGACGCTCGCGCCGACCCCGGAGTCCGGAACCGGACCAACACCGACGGTACGACCGGCACCAGCCGAGGCGTCGACCGGCACAGTTCCGGCATTACCCGCCGACGTGTCGACAGGAGCGGTCTGAACCCGATCGCCGGTGCCGTCGACAGGCGCGCTCTGAGCCCGGTCACCTGTGGTGTCGACAGAATTAGGTGCCTGGTCGCCCGTGGTGTCAGCGGCGGAACTCGGCGCCCGGTCGCCACGGCTGTCGACAGGGGAATTCTGTGCCCGGTCGCCGGTGGTGTCGGTGGCCGTGTCCGGGGCTCCGGCGGCGGCCTGGTCGGTCGGCGGTCCGCTGTCGGCGCGCTCCGCCGGGCCGGCCTGCTCGGTCGAGTCGGAGGTGGCGCGGTCGGCGGGTGTGTCGGCGACCGGTGTCGCGGGGTCGCCCGGGGTGCTGTCCCGGTTGGTGTCTCCGACGGGCTCGGCAGTCGCCGGGGTGCCGTCGGTGGGCACCCGACCGCCGGTGGTGGCCGCGTCGTCGCGTCCAGCCGTGCCGGACTCGTCACCGCGCGACACGACATCTGTGGAGGTCGGGTCGCTGGCACCGCTGGCCAGGTCCACACCCTCGGTCGTGGTGGCGGGGCCACTGGACGAGGTGGCACCGTCGGCCGGCGCGGCGACGACCGGATCCGCCGACGGCGCGAGGCTGATGGAACCCGCCCCGCTCTGCGGCACGGTGCCGCCGCCGTGCTGACCCGTACCGATGTCGGTGTCGGTGGTGCCGCGGCCGGCAGCGCCGGTGGCACCCCCGTCCGTGCTGGTCGCACCGTTGGCGCCGGTGGCACCCCCGTCGGTGCTGGTGGCACCGTTGGCGCCGGTGGTGCTGCCGAGGTTGCCGAGGTCCACCCCGCCGACGCCGGGGGACGGGTTGAGGCCCGCGCCCAGGCCGGCACCGGGGGTGGTGGTCCCACTCAGCCGGTCGAGACCAAGGTTGGTGACCTTGGCACCCAGGTTTCCGGTGGCACCACCGGCGAGGGTCGCGCCGGTGCGGCCGGCACCACTGGCGAATCCGCCGAGGAAGGCGTCCGCGCCGGGGAGCACGAGCTGCTGGTTGACGCTGGCGTTGGCGAGCACGCTCGCGGCCGGTGAGATGAGCGCGTTCTGGGCACCCGAGGCGATGCTGGTGCCGCCCCAGCGCACCAGCCCGCTGCCCGGGAAGGACAACCGGGACGGGCTGAACGAGACAGGCATCTTGGGCGCCACCCGCCGGCCGGCCCAGTTCATGCCGGAACCGAGCACAGCGCCGTACGCGCCACCCACCCCCGCCGTGAGCGTCCGGTTCCCGTCCCACTGCCGCCGCTCGCCGCTGCGCATCTGGTACGCCTGGGCGCCGACGTCGATGATCAGCTCTTCGCCGATCTCCTCCATCAGCTCCAGACCGAGCCGGTTGAGGCCCTGCCGGAAGCCCTGACTGGTGACGATCTGCCCGACCCGACCGCCGGCGGTCCGCAGCGCCGCCTGAAGCCCCGCCCGGGTGAGCAGCTGCCGCCCCATCTGGGCGATGAGCCGCCGGAAGGCGACAGTGACCGCCTGCCGACCGGCCGCCAGGATGCCCGGGATCGCACCGGCCGAGACACCGCCCAGCCAGGCCATCAGCAACGCGACGAAGACCGCGATGACGGTGATGATGACGGCGATCAACACCGTCAGCTTGGCGTACTCGATCTCCAGGGCCGCCTGGTCGCAGCCGGACGCGTACGCGGCGGCGATCTCCTGGATCAGTGGCAGGCCGGTGTTCGGGTCGACGCCGACCTGGTTCCACAGCGCACCGAACGCCTCGCCGGCCCCGCCGCCCCAGCTCTGCAGGATCTTCATGACCGCCGGGTCGGCCTCGGTCAGCACCTCACCGACCAGGTCGGCCAGGGACTGCCAGGCATCGGCCAGCTCGCGCATCCGGTCCTCGTCGCCGCTGGGCCACGCCTCACCGGCGCTGACCCAGCAGATGGCATCCCAGACCCAGCCGTACTCGCCCAGCGAGTGCTTGGGATTGGGTACCGCCACCGGCGCGCGCCCCTCTATCCGATCTCGACCGTCACCTACCGGCGGTTACTTACCTTCGCCCCCGAACAGCGTCTTGACCATGTCGTCGACGTCGACGGTGCCCTCCACGGCGCCCTTCACCGTCGGGCCCATCTGCTCGACCACGGGCACGACACCGGCGGCCAGGTCGAGCACCTTCTGCGCCGGCTGCTCACCGCCGAGGTAGTCCTTGTTGAACGCCTGACCCGGCTCGTCGTCGCCCCAGGGGCAGGGGCGAGCACCGTTGAGCGTGTTGATCGTGCCGGCCAGGCCCCGCCAGCGGGCGGCCAGCCGGGCACCGGCGGCGCTGAGGGTGCTGGCCCCTTCCAGGGCGGCATCCGGCTTGACGAACGTTTCACGGAGCTCGGTCATCGCTTGTCCTCCCCGGGCAGGTCACTGTCCAGCTGACGGAAGATGCCGTCGAGGTCGTGGTCGATGTAGGCCTGGAACTGGCTGTCCGGCACGTACGGCCGCAAGAGCTGCTCGACGTCGGCCATCGCTTTCGCGGTGGCGCGGTGGATGGTCTCGGTGACCGTGGCGGACAGTTCCTTGGAGTTCGGTCGGCGGTAGATGCGCGGATCGAACTCGACCTTCGTCACCTGGCCACGCGGCCCGACGGTGACCGTGACCAGACCGTCCTCGGAGGTGACCGTCGCCTGCACGGCCTTGAGCTGCTGCTGGAGGTCTCCGACCCCGGAACGCATCCGCTCGAACTGAGCCATCAGTTCGTCGGCGCGGGCACGCAGCGCCTGCACGTCCATGGCGGTGTCCCTCCCCCGTTCGCGCCCATGACGACTCGACCATACTGAATGCGCGCCCCATCAGGGGATGGGCGAGGGGTCGTTAGGATTCACCGGCACCGGCGCACCGGAGGTGAGCAGCATGGCCCGTGGCCGTCCTATCACGACGTTCGCCCTGGTGGGGGCAGTGCTGACCACGGCGCTGACGGTTCCCGCACCGGCGTACGCCGCTCCGGAGATCTGTCAGAATCCCAGCGATCCCGGCGAGGTCAACACCGAGACGCCCTGGCACCAGCGGTGGCTCGCGCCGCAGCGGGTGTGGCCGTTCAGCACCGGCGCCGGGGTACGGATCGCGGTGATCGACTCCGGTACCGACAGCAGCCATCCGCAGTTGGCGGGGCGGGTCGACAGCGGGTTCGACGCGCTGCGTAATGCACCCGGCGGTGACGTGGACTGCGTCTCGCACGGTACGGCGGTCGCCAGCATCATCGTCGCCGCCCGGCAGGAGGGCGTCGGCTTCCACGGCCTGGCGCCAGACGCCACGATCGTGCCGATCCGGGTCAGCGAACGCAACGAGAGCACGGACACTGCTGGCGCCACCGTCGGCGGCACGGTCTTCGCGCAGGCCATCATGCGCGCGGTCGACGACGGCGCTGACGTGATCAACATGTCGGTGACGCTCTACCGCCCCGACCCGGACGTGCAGCGGGCGATCAAGTACGCGGTGGACAACGACGTCGTGCTGGTCGCCGCCGCCGGCAACCGGCATCAGGACGGTGCCCGACCCGACCCGGTGCCCTACCCCGCGAGCTACGACGGGGTCATCGGGGTCGGTGCCGTGGACCAGAACGGTGCCCGGATCCGCCAGTCCCAGATCGGGCCGTACGTGGACATCGTCGCGCCGGGTGGGGCGGTGGTCGCCGCGACCCGGTTGACCGGGCACGCCGCCTACGACGGCACCAGCTTCGCCACCCCGATGGTCAGCGCGACGGCCGCCCTGATCCGTGCCGCCGAGCCGAACCTGTCGGCGAAGGAGGTGACGCGGCGGATCCTGGCCACCGCCGACCCGGCCCGGGGTGACGCGGCACGCGGCTACGGCAGCGGAGTGGTCAACCCGTACCGGGCGGTCACCGAACGGTTGACAAGCGCGAAGCCGGTGGAGCAGCCGCCGCTGCCCGAGGTGCCCGTGGACGCGGCGGCACAGGCCCGCGAGCAACGGTGGGCACTGTTCGGCCGGTTGGCCCTCTGGATCGGTCTGGGCCTGGCCACGGTAGCGGTCGGCGTAGCGGTGCTGGCGGCGCTGCTGCCGCGCGGGCGGCGTACCCGGTGGCGGCCCACCCGGCCCGCCGCGCCACCGGACGACCGGCCGGAGATCGACGAGCCGGAGGAGGTCTTCTTCCGGGTGCCCACCTCGACCTCACGGGAATGACCGCACCACCGGCGCGATCTGCGGTGCGGACGATGATGGCCCGGCGCTCGGCCGGGCCATCGGGTGCAGCGTTCGGGTGACTCAGCCGCCGAACTTGGCGCGGTTGGCCGCCTCGCGGGCCTGCATCTTGCCCGCCGACTCGCGCAGCGCCCGCTCGATCCTGCCCAGCAGGTCACGCAGGTCGTTGGCGGCCGACTCCCATTCGCGCTGACGCTGGAAGTACGCCTCGCGGGCGTCGCCGTCCCAGGTGGCCAGTAGCGGGGCGATGCCCGACTTGAGGCCCTCCAGCTCACTCGTCATGTTCCGGACCGAACTGCCGCAGCTGTCGGCAGCCGCGTTCAGACCGGCGAAGTTGTACCGGATTTCCATCGTGATTCCCCCCGTCAGAGCTTCAGAGCCGCAGTGATCTGACCGGCGGTGGCACCGGCGCTGTCCATGTCGGCCCGGATCTCCTCGTCACTGACGTCGTAGTCCTTACCGGCGGAGCCGACAGCCTCGGCGATCGCGCGCAGCGCGACGTTGAGCCGGGCCATGTCCTGGTCGAACCGCTCACGAACCTGCTGGAACGAACCCGCACCAGCACCCTTCCACTGGTCGTAGAGCGGTGCGAGCTGGTCCATCAGCCCGTTCAGGTTGCTGGTGAGCCGATCGGCGACGGCATCGACGTCACCCTCGGTCTTCAGCATCAAGCCGGTGTCGGTACGCATCGACATGGCGGAAGTCACCCCCGTCCTCGTTGGATCGCCCCGCGACACCGGGGGCGGTCTGTCAGTCAGCGCTTACGCACCATCGTCACTGAAAAGGTATCGGGTTGCGTCGAGCCCGCGCTAGACCGCGGACCAGGGTGCCACTCCAATGTGGCTGGTTTTCGTCACTCCGGGTCGATGACCTGTTTCGCCGTGGTCGGATCGAGCGCCGGCCCGGCAGGTAGGCGAACCACCAGGCTGGCGGGCAGGCGGATCGGCCGCAACCCCGAGTAACCGAGCATCGCCGGCACCCCCTCGGAGGCCAGCGGATAGCGGTAGCCCAGATCGGTGACCAGGTTCAGGGTGCCGCCGTCCTGGTCGGGCGACGAGAGCGCGGCGACAAGCACACCGTAGCCGGGCTCGATGACCACCCGGTCGGCAAGCGGTATGCCGCTGCCGGTCTGCTCCCGGGTGCGCACCGGTTCGCGTACCGGCTCGACCTGGGCGTCGAGCAGCACCGTCGGCTCGTCCTGATCCGGCTGGTAGGCGGCGCAGATCGCCGGGTCGCTCCCGCTCAGTCGGGCGATGTCGGGTCGCTGCTCCGGCGCGCGGTGCCGCCCCTGCTGCGGTGCCGACGCCTTCGGTGCGGCTGCGGCCGTACCGGCGGCGAGGTCGATCGGCGCCGGCTTCGTCCCGTCCGGGTACGCGGCCTGCGTCTCGCCGTCGGCAAGCAGGACGTCCGCCTCGACGGGGGTGATCGGGACCAGCCGCTCCCGTTCGACGACGTAGTACTGGCGGCTGTCGTTCTGGCTCCTGACCACGTAGACCTGACCGACTCGGGCGTCCGGCAGCGCCGTCGAGGCAGCGCCACGGTCGGTGACCCGTCGCGGGGTGATGGGCTCACCGGCGGGCAACGCGTTCAGCCATGCCCCACCGACCTCCACCACCGGCTCGGCGGTCATCACGAGACCCTCCAGCACGACCTTGTCGTTGCGGATCTCGTAGCGGTGGTCGCGCCACACCAGATGCAGGCGCTTGGTCTTACGGTCGCGGACCAGCAGCGCGGCGTCGCCCGGTTCCCGGCCACCGACGGGTGCCCGGCCGACAGTGAGCACTGTGGTGGCGACGATCCCGCCGGCCGGGTCCCGGGCTGGCTGGGTGCACAGCGTCCAGGGTCCGTCCAGGATCCGACTCGGCGCCGGCAACGCGTCCGGTGCGTCCGGGATGCCGATGCGCGGTCCGCGAGGCGTACCGACCAACGAGTTGCGGGACACCGAGACCGTCGGGGCGGCCGACTCCAGGGCCAGCAGGGCGGACGCGTAGTTGACCACCGGATGCAGTCGGCCCTCCCGGTACAGGTACCGGGTGCCGGTCTCCTTCTCCAGGATGACTCCGGCACCGTCCTTCCACTTTGTCGCCCCACCCGGACGCAGCAGCCCGTACACGCCCACCGCCGCGAGGCAGAGCACCGCCACCATGACGCTGGCGAAGCCGGCACCACCCAGCCGGCGGAACGGCGCCGCCTCCGGGTCCGGCTCCCGCGCCACCAGGGCAGAGGTCATCCGCTGCACGAAGAACTGGTACGACTGGACCTGATCCCGCCGCGACGGCATGGCACCCTCCCCCTGGCGTACGCCGTGCGGTCACGACCGCCGGACCGCGGTGCCTACCATAGGCACGATGTCGAGCCAGCCGGTCTCCGCACTCGACGCCGACCGTCGACGTCGACCACGGCAGCCCGAGGAGCGCAACGATGATCAGTCGCGACGAGGCCCTGGAGATCGCCCGCCAGTGGGCCGGCGCCGGCCGCCCCGAGCCCGCCCCCGAGGTCTTCCTGCACGAGTTCGACCTGGGCTATGTCGCCTGGCGGGCCGAACCTGCGCCTGCCGCCACCGACGGGCCGCCGGCTCCGCCGCCCGCCACCGGCTACCCCCGGGCGGTCATCGACCGGGAGACCGGCGAGGTGTCCCAGTGGCCGTCCCTACCCGAGCAGACGATCGCCGAGCGGTACGCGAGTCGCCGCGCCGCCGAAGGGCGGTTCCCGCCGGACGTACGCCACGTGTTGGAGTCCGCCGGCTGGTTTCCCGGCCGTGACGTCACCTCGGCGGTCGAGCACTGGATGGTCCGGTTCGCCGACGACCTGGCGGGCCTGGACTGCCCGCCGGCCGCGCGGGCGGCGCTTGTCGAGTTCGGTGGCCTGACGCTGCCGCAGTTCGGCAGGACCGGCCGAGCCGGTGCCGGCTTCACCAGCTACCTCCATCCCACCCGGGGCGGGGTGGTGACCGAGGGGGCGCGGGGCTTCGCCGAGGAGTACGGCACCCCGGTCTACCCGATCGGCAACAACGAGGACGGCCCGTCCGAGCTGGTGATGGACGCCCAGGGGCGGGTCTTCCTGCTGCACTGGGCCGACGAGTTCCTCGTCGGGCCGGATCTCGACTCGGCCGTCGTCAACCTGATCCGGGGCGGCGAGATGACCGAGGCGAGCGACCTCGACTGGTGACCCTGCCAGTCAGCCGTTGATCGCCCGCATGAACGCGTACAGACCCAGCACGCTGCAGGCCACCGGCACCACGGCGAGTTGGAGCAGGATGTCGAGCACGTCGCCGAGCCGGGCCAGCCGGGGCGACGGGGCTCGGCGGCTGTAGGCGAGCCCGGCAGCAGCCGAGATCCCGGCCGCGACAAGCGCCACCGGCAGCACCGCCAGGACCCGGGTGGCGGTGGACGCGTCGGCGGCACCGACCAGAGGCAGCAGGCCGAGGCCCACCAGGCCGACCGCCAGCAGCGGAACCCGGTGCCGGACGGTCGTCACCAGCCGTGCCCGCAGCAGGTAGCCGAGCGAGATCACGGCGGCGAGCAGTAGCGCGGCGACCGTGCCGGTCGCGGTGAGCACCACCAGGCAGCCGATGGTGACCAGGAACGCGCCGAAGATCATGCCGGTGAGCACCTCGTCGGCTCGGGCGGTGGCCTGGTAGATCACCTCCCGCTTCGGTTGCGGCTCGTCGCGCAGCAGGTCGTCGGCGGTACGCGGCAACGCCGGCATCGGCATCTTGCCCAGTCGTACGGACAGCAGCGGCATGGCCGGCAGCAGCAGGACGACCGCGCTGATCACCACGGCGCTGCCCTGCGCGGCATCCATCGAGCCGAGGGCGAGCAGCCCGCCCACCATGCCCCAGAACCCGACGAAGACCGCCGCCACGAAGACCCGGGTCGCGTCCCCCACGCCGAGCAGGCCGAGCAGCCCGGACAGCAGCAGCACCGCCGAACCGAGCAGGATGTGTGGTGCGCCCAACGCCCACACCGACTCGCCGGTGCCGATCACCAGCACCCCACCGACGAAGGCGTAGGGCAGGCCGGCGGCGGCGAGCACCGCACCGGCAAGGGAGTCGGCCATCGCCCGGGACAGCACGATCCCGCCGATCAGCAACAGCGTGGCCGCGCCGAGGGCCACCGCACCGCCGAGCCAACCGGGTTGCTCAGAGGTCACGATCACGGCCAGCCCGAGCAGCAGCAGCACGCCGGCCACGATCAGGCCGGTCAACCGGGTGGCGAACGGGGTCCAGGCCACGCCACGGCGGCGGGCACCGTCGGCCACGGCCTCCATCAGGTCGTCGTACGCCAACTCGGGCCACTCGGTGCGGCGCGGCACCAGGTGCAGCGTCTCGCCGTCGCGGACATTCTGGGCGGCCAGCGTACGCGTCAGATCGACGGCGCTGCCGTCGCTGCGGCGCAGCGCCCAACCACCGTGGGAGGTGCCGTCCGAGGGTTCCTCGTCGGCTTGACGCAACACCGCCGGCAGCAGCCCGACGAGCGGCAGATGCTCGGGCAGAGCTAGATCCAGTCGCCGCTTGGGGGCGGCGACAGCGATACGCGCGAGTCCGGTTCCGGCCTGGGTGACCACTGACGACCCCTCGATACGAGGAGCGGGCCGATGCGGCCCGCGGCTGTCCTGACGGGAGAAGGCTACCTACCATGTGCCGGTGACGCGGGGTGCCGGTTCGCGGCGGTGGCCGAGCGTGCGGGGGTGCCGGGCGTGACCACCACGCCCAGGAGAGGCAACGGAGGTCTGTCACGTGAGCACGGTCGTCGTCAAACGACCCGCCCGACAGCCGGAACCGGAGTATCCCTCCGGCGAGGTGCTCCTGGAAGCACCACCGGAGGTGCCTGCACCCAGCGGTAAGGCGTGGGGGCAGATGATGATGCTGCTGCCGATGCTCGCGGGTTCCTTCGCGATGGCCCTGATGTTCGCCGGTCGCGGCGGCTCGACCCTCGGCTATGTCACAGGTGGCCTGTTCGGACTCTCCGCCATCGGCATGCTCGGCGCGCAGCTGACGAACAACTCCGGCGGCCCGAGCAAGCAGGAGATGCTGCAGAAGCGCCGGGAGTACATGGCGCACCTGTCGCGGCAGCGCCGACGCGTCCTCAAGACGGTCCGTCGGCAGCGTGAGGCCGCCTTCTACCGGCATCCGGATCCGGACACGCTCTGGTCCCTGCCGCTGGGGCCCCGGCTGTGGGAACGGCGACGTGGCGACGTGGACTTCGCCACCGTCCGGATCGGACTCGGGCCGCAGGAACTGGCCACTCCGCTGGTGCCGCCACCGGCCACGTCGCTGGAGAAGCTGGAGCCGATGTGCGCGCTGGCGCTGCGCCGGTTCCTCACCACGTACGGCGAGGTGCCGGACCTGCCGGTGACCATGGCATTGAACGGGTTCGCCCGGGTACACCTGCGCGGCGACATCGACGCGGCCCGGGGCCTGGTGCGGGCCCTGCTCGCCCAGACGACGGCCTTCCACGCCCCGGACGACATGCTCGTCGCGGTCTGCGTCTCCGCAGAGCGCCGGGCCGACTGGGAGTGGACGAAGTGGTTGCCGCACGCGCTGCACCCGTCGCGTACGGACGCGCTCGGTCAACTGCGGTTGGTGTCGTCCTCGGTGACCGGCCTGGAGGCGATGCTCGACGACGTGCTGGCCAGCCGGCCCCGGTTCAACGCCAGCGGCGGATCGTCCCAGGTCGGCGGGCCGCACGTACTTGTGATCATCGACGGGGGCGACACCGCGGGTTCGGATCACCTGATGACCGACGGCGGCGTCGAGGGCGTGACCCTGCTCGACCTGTCCAGCCCGGCACCCCGGATGTTCGACCGGGCGCGCCTGGTGCTGGACGTGGCGGCCGATCGTCAGCTGCACGGTGTCACCGTCGACGGTTCGGCGCAGATCGGTCGGGCCGACGACTGCCAGGTGGCGGAGATCGAGGCGTTGGCCATGCAGTTGGCCCCGCTGCGGCTGTCGGCTGCCTCCCGTGGCGGTGGCGACACCCCGCTGACCGGTGAGTTGGGCCTGGCCGATCTGCTCGACATCGGCGACCCGTACGAGTTCGACGTCGATCGGGCCTGGCAGCCGCGACCCAACCGGGACCGGCTGCGGGTGCCGATCGGGGTGGGTGCCGACGGTGGGCCGGTGGAGCTGGACCTGAAGGAGTCGGCGCAGGACGGCATGGGCCCGCACGGGCTGCTCATCGGCGCCACCGGCTCCGGCAAGTCCGAGCTGCTGCGCACCCTGGTGCTGGCGTTGGCCGCGACGCACTCGTCGGAGAACCTCAACTTCGTCCTTGTCGACTTCAAGGGTGGCGCCACCTTCACCCGGCTGGACGGGTTGCCGCACACCAGCGCGGTGATCACCAACCTGGCCGACGAGCTGCCGCTGGTGGACCGGATGACCGACGCCATCAACGGCGAGCTGGTCCGCCGGCAGGAGTTGCTGCGGTCGGCGGGCAACTACGCCTCCCAGCGCGACTACGAGAAGGCGCGGGCGGCGGGCGCTCCGCTGTCGCCGCTGCCGAGCCTGCTGATCATCTGCGACGAGTTCTCCGAGCTGCTCACCGCGAAGCCCGACTTCATCGACATGTTCGTGCAGATCGGTCGGGTGGGTCGGTCGCTCGGCGTGCACCTGCTGCTGGCTTCGCAGCGGCTGGAGGAGGGGCGGCTGCGCGGGCTGGACACCCACCTGTCGTACCGGATCGGTCTGCGGACCTTCTCGGCGATGGAGTCGCGGGTGGTGCTCGGCGCGACCGACGCGTACGAGCTGCCCCGATCTCCCGGGCACGGGTACCTGCGCTTCGGCACCGAGCCGCTGGTCCGGTTCAAGGCCGCGTACGTCTCCGGCGCCTACCGCAGCAAGACCGCCGCGGCGGTGGCGGCCGGTGACGGCGAGGACCGGGTACGCGAGTACACCACCAGCTACGTCGCCCCGCCGGTGACCCGTACGCCGAAGGAGGAGCAGCCGCCCGAGCCGGCCGACGGGGTCGGTGAGAGCGTGCTGGACATCCTGGTCGGGCGGCTCGCCGGCCGGGGCAAGCCGGCCCACCAGGTGTGGCTTCCGCCGCTGGCCGAGCCGCCGACGCTTGATCAGTTGCTGCCGCCGCTGACCGCCGACCCGGCCCGTGGGGTGACCGTGGCGCACGCCGGTCTGCTCGGCGAGTTGCAGGTGGCCGTCGGCATCGTCGACAAGCCCTTCGAGCAGCGCCGGGACGTGCTCTGGTTCGACCTGGCCGGCGCGGCCGGCCACGCGGTGATCGTCGGCGGGCCGCAGAGCGGCCGGAGCACCCTGCTGCGCACCATGGTCACCTCGTTGGCGCTGACCCACACTCCCCGGGAAGCCCAGGTGTACTGCCTCGACCTGGGCAGCAGCGCACTGTCGTCGCTGCGGGACCTGCCCCATGTCGGTTCGGTGGCGACCCGGCTGGACGCGGGCCTGGTCCGGCGTACGGTCGCCGAGCTTCAACTGCTGATGGGTGAGCGGGAGCGGCGTTTCGCCGAGCGGGGTGTCGACTCGATGGCCGAGTACCGGCGGGCCCGTCGGCACGGGCAGCACGGCGACGACCCGTTCGGCGACGTCTTCCTGATCATCGACGGCTGGGCGACGTTGCGCGCGGAGTTCGAGGACCTGGAACCGACGATCAACGACATCGCCAACCGGGGGCTGTCCTTCGGCATCCACCTGATCGTCACCGCCGGCCGTTGGATGGACCTCCGCCCGGCCGTACGGGACGTCTTCGGCACCCGCCTGGAGCTGCGGCTGGCCGACGCCAGCGACTCCAACCTGGACCGTCGAGCGGCGCTCAACGTGCCGGACAAGGCACCGGGGCGCGGCATCACGCCGGACGGGCAGCAGTTCCTCGCGGCGCTGCCGCGTATCGACGGCGCGCAGGAAACGGAGACACTGCCCGAGGGGGCCCGCAAGCTGGCCACCGACCTGGCTGCCGCCTGGCAGGGCCCGGGTGCCCCACCGATCCGGCTGCTCCCGCCGAACGTCCCGCACGGCAGCCTGCCGCACACCGGGCAGGCCGGGATCCCGATCGGCATCGCCGAGGTCGACCTCGCGCCGGTGCACCTGGACTTCACCGCCGACCCGCACTTCATCCTCTTCGGCGACGGCGAGTCGGGTAAGAGCACCTTCCTGCGGGCGCTGGCGCAGACCATCGTCGACAGCCACGAGTTGACCGAGGCGCGGCTGGTCATCGTCGACTACCGGCGTAGCCTGCTGGGCGACATCGAGACCCCGCACGTCATCGGGTACGGCTCGACGGCGCAGATCACCGAGAGCATCGTCACCGAGGTCGCCGCCGTGATGCGGGACCGGCTGCCGCCGGCGGACATCAACGCCGAACGGCTGCGGGCCCGGGACTGGTGGAAGGGCCCCGACCTGTACGTGCTTGTCGACGACTACGACCTGGTCGCCGGCGCGGGCAGCAACCCACTGACACCCCTGCTGGAGTTCCTGCCCCAGGCCCGGGACATCGGTCTGCACCTCATCATCGCCCGCCGCACCGGCGGCGCGAGCCGGGCGCTCTACGAGCCGGTGCTGATGCGGTTGCGGGAGATCAGCACCCCCGGCATCGTGATGTCCGGCAACCGCGACGAGGGTGTGCTGCTCGGCACGGTACGGCCCGGACCGCTGCCGCCGGGTCGCGGCTGGCTGGTGTCCCGACGGGGTGGCACCCGACTGGTGCAGTTGGTGAACCTTCCGCCTCGTGCATAGGCGGCGTACGGGGTTGCCCGACCGGACTACCGTCGGCCAGAGTGGACCTACGGTACGCGGTCGGGTCGCTCCGGTAGCCGGAGTTCGGGTCGGCCGCGCCAGCACCGTGTGAGCGGGACGGGGGAGGGACCATGGGCGGCGAGTGGCTCGTCAACGAGAACATCGACGTCGACGTCAACCAGTTGCAGGACTTCGCCAGGGCCATTCAGAAGGAGCTGGACACCAACTTCCAGCCCAGCTTCGAGAACGGTCTGCAACCGATGCTCACCGTGCAGGCGCCCTTCGGCGGCGGCGGGATGAAAGAGGCCGCGTTCTTCCGGGGCCGGCACGACGAGAGCCGGATGGCCGTGTCGCACCTGATGGGCGATGTGATCAAGGGTCTGACCGCGCTCAGCGCGGCGGCCACCTCCATCTCCGGCGAATACCTGCTGGGCGACGCAATGGCCGAGGCCACGAACGACGACGTGTACAACGCCTTCAACGCGGTGGACGGCCAGAACACCCTCAGCGGCAAGTGGCAGCAGGAGGGCGACCCGATGGAGAAGATCCCCGAGCAGGCGAGGAATCCGGAGGTCGTCGGGCCGTACCACGGGATGGACTCCTGCCCCACCGAGGACACCCGTGAGCAGGCACCCAAGTGGGCCGCGGGAGACACCGTGGGTGAGGGTCCGGGCGCGTACCAGATCGAGGCCGAGGACCAGCGCATGCACGGCGAGGAATTCCGACTGGACCAGTCCAACCTGCGATGACGGCTGCCAGGAGCGGGGGACCTGAGGAGCGGGGATGACCGACGACTACTACGGCTACAGGCCGATCAGCTACCCGGCGTACGGGGGCATGCGCGATGACTACGCAGCCGACCGCGCGGCCCAGGCGACGCCGTACCAGCCCACCGACTGGGACGGCGTCACCATCGAGCAGATGTGGGAGTACGTCCGCAAGGAGAGTGACGAGCGCACCGTGGCGCTCGCCGAGATGTGGCGGCGGGCGGCGAGTCTGCTGGAGTCGACCAGGGACAACCTCAAGCGGCACGCCGACGCGCTCGGCGCCAGGTGGAACTCTCCCGCCTCCCGGGTCTTCATGTCGAAGGTGGGTGCCACCCTGCACTCGCTCGACGAGTGGAAGAACGTGGCCAGCAGCAACGCCACCGGTCTGGACCAGTTGGCGCGCAAGATCTCGACCACGCAGCGGGAGATGACTCAGCTCTGGCTGGAGTACAAGGCCGAGCAGCAGCATCAGCAGGACGTCTACGAGAAGGACAAGGCCAAGATCACCTTCAGCGACATCTTCGGCGACAAGCACAAGTCGTACGAGGAGGTCCAGAAGGAGTTCCACAAGCGCGCCAAGAACATCACCAAGCCGCTCGCCGACATGTACATCGACGTGTACATCTCGAACATCTCGCGGGGCGGCAAGTTCAAGGGCCCGACCGAGGCGGCCCTCTTCGACGGCAGGACCGCACCCGGCGGCCCGGGGCGAACCGGCGGCCCGACCCGGCCGGGTGCCGTCCCGCCGGGTGCGCGGGGCACGCGGCCGGACCGGCCGGAGATGCCGAACCGGCCGGAGCAACCGACCCAGCCGGAGGTGGGTGCTCGGCCGCCGCAGCCCGGTGCGCCGACGCTGCCCGACGGCGTCGACCTCGCCGGTGGCACCGCAACCGTGGCTCCGCCGGGACCCGCGCCCACCCCGCCGCCGGTCACCGCCGCGCCGAACGCGCCCGGAACACCCGGCCCGCCGGTACCGCCGGTGGTGCCGCCGGGACAACGGCCTGGCGGCGGCGGTCCGGGCACGCCGAACCCGGGTGGCCGGCCCAACGCTCCCCGGGCCACCCTGCCGGGCTCGGGTGGCGCTTCCGGGCCGGGTGGTGGTCGCGGCCCCGCACCGAACCGTCCGACGCTGCCCGGTGCGGGCGGCGGCTCCGGCGCGCCGGCCAGCGGCCGGCGTGGGCCCGCACCGAACCGTCCGACGTTGCCGGGCAACACGGGTGCCCCCGGGCGTCCTGGCACCGGTGCGCTTCGCCCGAAGCCGTCGGCCAGCCCGCCACCGTCCAGCCCGCGTCTACCGGGCTCCACGGCACCGTCCGGCCAGCGGGGCGCAGCCTCGGGTCGGCCCGCCGCGCCACCGCCGAGCCTCGGTGGTCAACGCGGTGCGACCCCCGGCACCCCGTCCAAGGCGGGCGGGCCGCTCGGCAGCCGCCCCGCCACCCCGCCGGGTGGTCGGGCCAGCGGTCCGGGTGCGCCGGGCAGTGCCGGTCGGCCCGCTCTGAGTGGTCGTACCGGTGCCCCACGGCCGGCACCGACCACCGGGCCGGGTCCGTCGCTCAGCGGCCGGCGCGGCGCTGCGGCCGCACCTGGCCCGCGCAAGGGCGCCCAGCACGACCTGGAGCAGGAGACCTGGGAGTACGGCGACGGCGACGACGAACTGTGGGTCACCGACTCCTCCGCCGTCGGGGTCGTCGAGGCACCGGCGGAGCACCGGCCTCGGGAGCAGGGCAGGACGCTCGGCCAGAGTTGAACACGGACGGGCCAGTCACCGCCGCATCGGTGACTGGCCCGTACCATGCGGTGAACGCCCGTTTTCGGCCGTCCCGTGACGAACGAACCACAAAGGAAGGTAGGACGGGCATGCGTGTCCTCACCCGACCGACTGCCGTCCTGGCGCTCAGCACCGTGAGTGCCCTGGCGCTGCTGACCCTGCCCGCGGCACCGGCCCTGGCGGATTCCACCCGCGACAACTCGTGGCACGTCAAGGCCCTGGAGTTGCCCGAGCTGCACAAGATCACCCAGGGCGAGGGTGTCGTGGTGGCGGTGGTGGACACCGGGGTCGACGCGAAACACCGGGACCTGAAGAACAACCTGCTGCCCGGCGCGGATCTCTACGACGACGACACCAAGGGCGGTGTCGACCGGGTGGGCCACGGCACCGGGATGGCGTCGCTGATCGCCGGGCACGGGCATGGGCCGGGCGGCCGCGACGGGGTGCTCGGCGTCGCGCCGAAGGCCAAGATCCTGCCGGTGACGATCAAGAGTGAGCGGAGCCCGCTGATCGCACCCACGGCGCTCGCCGCCGGGATCAACTGGGCGATCGACAACGGCGCGGACATCATCAACGTGTCGCTGGGCAGCAGCTTCAACGAGGAACTGGACCGCGCGGTTGCCCGGGCGTACCAGCGCAACGTGGTGGTGGTCGCCGCCGTGGGCAACCGCGAGGACATGATCATCAGCAACCCGGCCCGGCACCCGGCCACGATCGCCGTCAACGGCACCGACCGCAAGGGCGTCATCAGCAAGGAGGCCGCGCTGCCGGCCGAAGAGGTGAGCATCGCCGCGCCGGGTGAAGACATCGTCCAGGCCGCACCGGGCGACAAGTACGTCACCTCGCTCGGCAGCAGCAGCAGCGCCGCACTCGTCTCGGGTGCCATGGCCCTGGTCAAGTCCAAGTACCCGGACCTGAACGCGTACGAGCTGTTCGAGCGGCTGCTGGAGACCGCGCGGGACGCCGGTGACCCCGGCCGGGACCTGGACTACGGGTGGGGCGTGCTCGACCTGCGCACGGCGCTGACCGGTGAGCCCGACGGCCGGGCCAGCCCACGGGCCAGTGCCCCGCCGTCGGCCCAACTCGAACCGTGGCAGGTCAACCCTCGCGAACGCGAGGACGGCATCCTGATCTTCGTGTGGGCCGCCATCCTCGTCGTGCTCGTCGGCGGGGGCGTCGCCACCGTCTGGATGCTGCGCGACCGGTCGCGGCGTCGGCAGGCCGCACTCGCCGACGACCACGACCACGAGCCCGTGCCGGTGGGAACCGCTCTCGGCGATGGGCCGCCGAACGACCCGGGCCAGCCTGCGGAGACCACGGACGACGTCTGGCGGCGGCCTCCCGGCTGAGCCATCGGACCTCAGGAGGTCACACCCATGTCGACCACCCCGACCGGAGCGTCTCCGCCGCCGCCCGGTCGACGGCCGATCGTCGTCACGCTTGCCGTCGTCCTGATGGTGCCGTCGATCGTGACCTGGTTGATCGCCGGCATCGCCTTCTTCCGGGCGATGCTTGCCGCCGAGGGCACCGGGCTGGGTCGCGTCCTGGTGGTCGGCATCGGCGCGGGGGTGCTCGCGATCGCGCTGCTGATGGTGCTGCTCGCCGCGCTCGGGATACTCATGGCGTGGACCGGTGACAGCGCACAGGGGCTGGCCGTGCCGGCAGGCTTCACCTTCGGGTTGTTCGTCGTCGTCATCGTCGTACTGCTGGTGCAGGGCAAACTGACCTTCGAGCCGACGATGGTCACCCCACTTGTCGTGGGCGGGCTGGCCGGCGTGGCACTGGCCCTGGTCAAGAGCCCGCCGGCACGCGCCTGGTTCGCCGTCCGGCGGCGCTGACCCCGACGTCCAGGCCGGTCAGGCGGGTGACCAGCGGCGGGCGGTGGCGTCGAAGCGGGCCAGGAACTCGTCCCGGCCGTCCTGGTGCAGGCAGCGCAGTTCGGTACCGTCCGGGACGGCCAACGACTCCATGCGCGGCTGCCCCTGGCCCCACTCCGGCGGCGTGCTCTCGTCGGGCGGCCAGCGCAGCACGGCCACCCACTCGTCCGACTCCTCGAAGGGCGAGCCCGGGCCGAGCAGTCCCAGCCGCCGGTAGAGCCGGACCGGGGTGTCCCGCCCGGGGCCGTACCAGGCGTGCACCAGGCCGGCCGCGCGGTCGTACCCGTCGTCGAGATAGGACGCGAGGTAGCGGTGCGGGATGACCAGTTGCAGCCGCAGCGGGGCGTCCGGATCGGGGCCCTCGTCGACGTTGTCGACCGTCGGCTCCGCCGCTGGGCGGGGCGCAGGTACGCCCACCGTCGAGGGGTCGGCGTACGCGGCGCTCACCCGCCGGGTCCGCTCCTGCTCGGCGGCGTCGTCGAGGACGTGACGCAGCTCGCCGAGCCAGTCACGTAGGGTCAGCACCGCCTCGCCGGGCAGCGCCGCGGCCAGCGGTGTCTCCGGGTTGAGCGACAACTGCCAGGACGCGTCCGGCCAGTGTTCGGTGAGCTGGAGACTGCTGACCGCCACCAGGTCGTGATCGCCGAGCGCCTGCCGCAGCCGGACCTCCGAGGTGAAGACCGGCAGGCTCGGCCGGCCCTGCTCGTCCGGCAGACACCACCAGGGGAAATCGGGATCCCCGAGGTCACGGGTCGCCGGCCCGTCGGGCCGCAGGGGGAGCAGGAGTTCGGTCCGCAGCAGCGCGGACATCAGGGCGTCCGGATCCTGTTGGCGGACCGCCTCCCGCAGCGGCCGTTCCGCCTCGACCAGGGCGGCGGCGAGGCTGGTGAGTTCGTCGGCGGTCAGCCGTACGGCGATGGGCAGGCCGGCGTTCACGGCCAGCATCCAGCGCTCGTCGGGCCAGTCGACGGCGAGATCGGTCAGCACCGACACCCGGTAGGTGACGTCCTGGCCGGGCAGCCCGGCGGCGATCGCCGCCGGAGACGTGTAGGCCATCACGTGGGTGACGCCCTCGTGGTGCCCCGTCGGCCAGGGCACCGGCGTTCCGGCGGTCGCCGCCGCCGGCACCGGCAGCAGTAACGGCCCGGAGGCGAGCGCGGCGAGGAATGCCGTGTCGTCCTCCTGCTCGGCGGCGGCCAGCAGCGCGCGTTCGGTGACGGTGGTCGGTTGCCAGCCGGTGGCGGTGATCGGTTGCGGGTCGGTCACCAGCTGCCGTCCTCGCGTACCCGGGACGGTTGGCGGCCGAGCAGCAGCGTGCCGAGCGCCTCGTCGACACCCTCCCCGAGGAACCAGTCACCCGTGTGATCAAGCACGAACACCCGGCCCTGCTCGTCGATGGCGAGGATGCCGGTGCCGTCACCCTCCTCACCGAGCGGACTGAGCGGTGCCCCGGTCACCGAGGCCAACTCCGCAAGCGTTTCCACGCAATGGCGGACCCGGAACGGGTCGAGGTGGATGTCGCTCGGCGCGATCTGCTCACCCTCGCCCTGCGGGTGCAGCCGCAACCCACCGAACTCGGCGTACGCCCGCACGGCGGCACTCGTCATGACGTGCTGGCGGCCGTCGGGGGTGGCGTCGGCGGCGATGCGCAGCGCCCACTCGCGGGCCCGCTCCTCGTCGCGCCGTCCGGGTGACCAGCCGGCAGCGGCGAGGATCTCGGCCACCTGGGGCGGAAAGCGCTCGGTCATGTCAACGCCTCCATACCGCACCAGTCCAGCAGGGCGGCGCACGATCGGCAGGGCGGCTGGACCTCGCCGTGCCGCGGGTCGCCCTCCTCCCGTACCCGGGTCAGTCGCACCTTCGCCCCCCACAGCAGCGCGCGGGCCCGGGCGGCGTCGACCGGCGGCCCGTCCGCCTCGGCGGCGTACAGCCGGTCGGATATCAGCACCGGCTCGGCGCACCAGCCGGTGAACCGCTCCCGTTGCCCGACCGGCAGCCCGTGCAGGAACCGCCGGACGATCGGATGCAACTCCGGTGCCGTCCGGCCGCGTACGGAGGTGTGCGTGTGGATGGTCCCGTCGACCAGCAGTGCACCCGCCACCAGCGGCAGCGTCCGCAGCTCGGTCATCCGTCCCCCCGCAGTCGAGAGTGTCCCGGCACCAGAAGTCGACCAGGGCGCCCGACGCAGCCTAGCGAGCGGGGCTCCATGGCATGGACCGGCTGGGATATCGTCGGCCCAACCCCTCATCGCCGTACGAAGCCCGGAGTCATGACGCGCACCCTTCTCGTCGCCCCGGATCAGCCCGGCGCCTACCCCTCCATCGGGGAGGCTCTGGCGGTGGCCGGCGACGACACAGTCGTCTCGGTCAGCCCTGGCACCTACTACGAGGCGCTGTTCGTCAACGACCGTGCGGTCACCGTCGTCGCCGCGCAGGGCGTCGGAACGGTCACCATCGACGCCTCCTCCGGGGCGTACCCGACGGTTTCCTGCAACTCGGGTCGGCTGGAGTTGCGCGACCTCGCGCTCAAGGCGGGCGACGCGCCGGTGGTGGTCGGCGACCGGGCCACGCTCACCATGAGCGGCTGCGAACTGAGCGCCGGCTTCGGTGCGGCCATCCAGGTGGCCGGCCGCTCCGAGTTCACCCTGACCCGCTGCCGGGTCACCGGCGGGCGGTACGGCCTGGTCGTCGAGGACTCCGACGGCACCGTCGAGGGCTGCGAGTTCGCCGACCTCAGCGAGGACGGCATCATCGTGCGCATCGGGGCCGCCCCGACGATCCGCACCAGCACGGTGACCCGCTGCGGCAACCGAGGCATCTACATCTACCAGTACGGTCGGCCGACGATCGAGGCCTGCGACATCTCCCAGACCGGGCACGCCGGGGTGGCGGTGGTGCACCAGAGCGCCCCCGTGCTGCGGCGCTGCCGGATCCGGGACACGCGTGGGCCGGCGATCTCCTTCGCCCGTGGCTGCCAGGGCACGGTCGAGGAGTGCACCACCGAGAACACCGCCCAGCCGGCGATCGAGGTCGCCGAGGGGGCCGCGCCGACCATCGTGGAGGGTACGGCGAGCCGGAAGGCGACCTACGGTGCGGACGCCGCGCGGGCCGCCACCCCGCAGGACACCGCCCGGGTGGACAAGCTGCTGGCCGAGTTGGAACAGATGGTCGGCCTGGAGTCGGTGAAGGACGAGGTCCGGGCCCTCATCGACGAGATCCAGGTCAACGAGTGGCGACGCAGCGCCGGGCTGCCGGTCGGTGCGGTCAGCCATCACCTCATCTTCGCGGGTGCGCCCGGTACGGGTAAGACCACCGTGGCCCGCATCTACGGTGACCTGCTCGCCGCGTTGGGTGCGCTGCCCGGCGGCCCGTTCCGCGAGGTGTCGCGGCGGGACCTGGTCGGTCAGTACATCGGCCACACCGCCGAGAAGACCGCCGCCGCGTTCGAGCAGGCGCGCGGTGGCGTGCTCTTCGTCGACGAGGCGTACACCCTGTCCCGGTCCTCCGGCAGTGGCGGTGACTTCGGGCAGGAGGCGATCGACACGCTTGTCAAGCTGATGGAGGATCACCGCGACGAGATCGCGGTGATCGCCGCCGGCTACACCGGCGAGATGCTCCAGTTCCTCGACGCCAACCCCGGCCTGGCCTCCCGTTTCGCCAAGACGATCGAGTTCGGCAACTACAGTCCCGACCAGCTCGTCGTCATCGTGGAGCGGATGGCCGGTGGCGACGAGTACCTGCTCGCCGAGGGCGTGACCGACGTGCTCCGGGAGCACTTCGGCACGATCGAGCGGGACCAGAACTTCGGCAACGCCCGCGAGGCCCGCAAGCTGTTCGAGGGCGTACGCAAGGCGCAGGCGCAGCGGCTGCGCCAGTCCGGCCAGCGACCCAGTCTCGACGAGTTGCGTACCGTGACCGTAGCCGACGTGCGTACCGCGATCGGCCGTTGATCATGTCGGGCCGGTCAGGGAGGGGCGCGCGGTGACTCATCCGGGCGCGGCGCGACCGGGGGATCCGGGTTGGCAGCATCAGCCGGAGGACACGGCACCGCCGGCACAGCGCGCTGTCCCTCCACAGCAGACCGGCGTTCCGGCACAGCGAGCGGTCCCTGCTCAGCAGACCGGCGTTCCGGCACCCACGGTCGGTGGGACCGCGGGACAGGCCTGGGCCACCCAGCGGGGACAGGGCCGGGCGACGGTCGGCACCGCGTACCGAAGCCAGGCCGCCACCCCGACGTCGGCCGCCGTGCCGACGGCTCAGGCCGCCCAAGCGGCCCAAGCAGCGCAGGCGGCGCAGGTCGCCCCGGCCGCTCGGACTGCGGCGACCGACGCCGCGCCGCCGGCAGATCAGGCACAGCCCACGGCAGCGACCGCCCCGGTGGTACGCCCCTACCGGCGACCGTTGCGCATCGCCGGCATCCACGTCGCTCAGCTGGTCGCCTGGCAGGCCGGCGCGGCGGGGGTGCTGGCCGCGGCCGGGCACGGCACCCTGCTGACCGTCGGGGTCGGCGCTGCGGTGCTGCTGCTGCTCGCCCCGACCGTGCTGCGCTACCGCGGTCGGTGGATGTACCAGTGGTTGGTCCTCTGGTGGGGTTATCGGCGTCGCCGCCGGCAGCTCGCCGCGACGGGGCCGGACACCCGGTGGCAGTTGCTCACCCATCTTGAGAACAGCGTCGAGCTCGAACAGGTCGAGATCGACGACCAACCCGCCGTGCTGCTGGCCCACCGGGGTGGGCTCAGCGCCGTGCTGGAGGTCGACCCGACCGAGGGTGCCCTGCTGGTGGGCTCTCCGCAGTCCCTGCCACCCCCGGTGTCACTGCTTCCGGCGACCGATCCCCAGGCGCCACCGGTGACGGTGCAGGTGTTGATCCAGGTCACCCCGGCACCCCGGGTGCGCGCGGCGGCGGTGGAGCGGGCGTACCGCGAGCTGACCGAGGGCAGTGTGCCCGCCAGCCGGCAGGCGTGGGTGGTGCTGCAGGCACCCCGTACCCCCGATTTTCATGCCGACCGTGACCTGCGGCCGGCGCTGACCGCGGCGATCCGCCGGACCCGACGCCAGCTTCGCCAGGATCGGGTGACCGCCCGTCTGCTCAACCGCGACGAGGTGCTGGCCGCCGTCGCCAACCTGACCCATCTGACCGGTGAGCCGGTGGTCGGTGACCGCCCGTTGGCCCGGGAAGGGTGGCGCAGTTGGTCGGCGCAGGGCACTCCGCAGAGCTGCCACCGGCTGCTCGACTGGCCCGACCGGGTCTGGAACGTGGACCCGCTGCTGCGTGGGCTGCCCGCCGCGGCGGCCGTGGTGTCGATCGCGGTGGCCCGGGAACCGGATCGTGGGGGTGCCGACGACGCCGTGGTGGAGGTGGCCTTCCGGTTGATCGGTGCGGACGCCGCCGCCCTGACCGCCGCCGACGCCGCGCTGCACGAGGCGATCCGTGGTCACGGTGGTCGCCTGCAACGACTCGACGGCGAGCATGCCCGGGGCGTCGCCGCCACCCTGCCGCTCGGAGGTTTCCTGCGGTGAACACCGTCTCCTTCCCGGGCAGCCGGATCGGCCTGCACGTCACCGACGGGCCCACGGTGGCCGGCCTGCGCCTGGTTGCCGGCGGGGGCGGGCTGGTGGTGGGCCGCAATCGCCAGCAGGAGCCGGTCGGCCTGCGGCTGTTCCGGGCCGAGCCCACCCGGCTGATGTTGACCGGCGGGGTACGCGCCGCGGAACTGCTCGCCTTCCGGGCCCTGGCGCTCGGTGCCCGGCTGTTCATCCAGACCGCTCGCGAGCAGGAGTGGGACGCCTTCCTGCGCCGCTGCGTCATCGGCCGGGAGATCGCCTCGTTCCTTCCGCCCGGGGTGCCGCCACCGCTGCCGGCGACGCCGACCGAGCCTCAGCTCGTCGTGATCGACACCGGCCCGGTGACCGGGCCGGACACCAACCTGAGCGCGCCGTGGCGGGCGACCCTGGTGGTCCGCGACGACCTGGCCGGCTGGGATGTCGAGGTGCTGGTACGCAGCGACATCGTGGTGCTCCAGCGACTCACCGCGCCCGAGGCCGCCACCGCGGCGAACGCCCTCGGCCTGGTCAGCGTGCAGAGCTGGTTCACCCAGCTCCATCCGGAAATGGTCGGCCTGATCACGAAGGGAAAGGTGCAGTGGGTCATGCTCAGCATGACCGGCACCGAACGGCAACTGATCGGGCCGGTCGCCCGCGGGGGTTGAGCCGCCGGACGGCTCCGGAATTCACTGTCAATATCGCGATTCGCGCACGATCACGCAGGCCAATGCCGTGACGGCTACCGCCTCGTTTCGCGAATAAGTACATCTGGTGGCTCCCGCGCGGACACTTGTGCCGCTTATCCTCCACCGGTCTAACACCCTCGGAGGCCCCGCGGAGGCCCAGCAGATGCAGCTACGAAAAAGCAGGCGGCAACTCACAATCTCGGGCGTACTGGTCACCGCCACCGCGCTCTTATTGGGCAGTGGCACCACCGCTTTCGCCGCGCCCGCGTCAGCTACACCGTTCCTCAGCGAGATCCACTATGACAACGCCGGCACCGACGTCGGCGAGGCGATCGAGATCGAGGCGCCGGTCGGCTTCGACCTGAGCGGCTGGCAGATCGTCCTCTACAACGGCGGAAACGGGGCGGCGTACAACACCCGGACGCTCACCGGCACGGTGCCGGAGTCCGGTGTGGTCGTCGCCGAGTACCCGGTCAACGGCATCCAGAACGGTGATCCCGACGGTGTCGCGCTGGTCTCGCCCAGAAACTCGGTGAGCGAGTTCATCACCTACGGTGGCACCTTCACCGCTGTCGGCGGACCGGCGAACGGCATGGCCGGCACCGACATCGGGGTCAAGGAGTCGAGCAGCACCCCCGTCGGGCACTCGCTCCAGAAGATCGACGGGGTCTGGAAGGCACCGGCTCCGAACAGCTTCGGCGTCCGCAACACCGCTGGCGGCGACCCGGGACCGGGCGACCCGGACGTCGGCTGTGACGTCGCGGTCAGCCACACCATCGCCCAGGTCCAGGGCTCCGGCACCACCACGCCGGTGGCCGGCAGCCGGGTCACCGTCGAGGGCGTCGTCACCGCCGACCACCGCACCGGTGGCTACAACGGCGTGTACGTGCAGACGGCGGGCAGCGGCGGGGAGCGTACGGTCGCCGCCGGCACCGCCTCGGACGGCATCTTCGTCTACCTGACCACGAACACCGCCAACCACCCGGCGGTCACGATCGGTGACCGGGTCCGGGTCAGCGGTACGGCGAGCGAGTTCAACGGGCTCACCCAGCTCAGCATCGCCACCCGTGGCGACGTGCAGGTGTGCGAGCAGGGTGCGCCGCTGCCCGCTCCGGTCCCGGTGGAGCTTCCGCTCACCGACGACGCGCGCGAGTCGGTCGAGTCGATGCTTGTCGCCCCGGTCGGCGCGTACGCCGTCTCCGAGGTCTACAACACCAACCGCTACGGCGAGGTGGCCCTCGCCGCCGGTGACAAGCCGGCGCTGACCCCGACCGATGTGGCTCGGCCCGGCTCGGCGGAGGCCCGCCAGATCGCCGCCGACAACAAGGCCCGCCGCATCCTGCTCGACGACGGCAGGACGACGAACCTGTCCACCGCCGGGCTGCTGCCGCCGTACGTGTCGAAGGACAGCCCGCTGCGGGTCGGCGACTCGGTCGAGGCGTTCGGGCCGTCGGTGCTGTCGTACGCCTTCGAAGAGTGGCGTCTGCAGCCCACCCGCCCGGTCGACGCGGACACCCGTCCGGGCGACCGGACCACCTTCAAGGTCACCAACCCGCGTACCGCCGCCCCGGTCAACGTCGGCGGCGACCTGCGGGTGGCCAGCTTCAACGTGTTGAACTACTTCGTGCACTTCGGTGGCGACGCGCGTGGCGCGGCCAACGAGGCCGCGTTGGCCAAGCAGGAGGCGAAGATCGTTTCGGCGATCAGCGCGCTTGACGCCGACGTGGTCGCACTGGAGGAGATCGAGAACTCGGTCCGGTTCAGCTCCTCGGACCCGCAGCGGGCGCTCAAGCGCCTGGTCGCCGCCCTGAACACGGCGGACGGCGCGGGCACCTGGGACTACGTTCGCACCCCGACCGAGCTGCCGGGCGCCGCCCAGCAGGACTTCATCACCACCGCGATCATCTTCAAGCCGGCCAAGGCGCAGCCCAAGGGCGCGTCGCGGTCGGTGAACGACGAGAGCGTCTGGTTCAACGCCCGCGAGCCGATCGCGCAGACCTTCACCGCCGGGCCGCTCGACTTCGTGGTGGTGGCCAACCACTTCAAGTCCAAGAGCGGTGCCGGTTCCGGCGACAACGCCGACACCGGTGACGGTCAGGGTGGTTGGAACGGTGACCGGGTCCGACAGGCCACCGCGCTTGCCACCTTCGTGGACCAGGTGAAGGCCGACAGCGACACCGACAACGTGCTGCTGCTGGGTGACTTCAACGCGTACACCCAGGAGGACCCGATGCAGGTCCTCTACGGCAGGGACTACCGCAACCTCAACAACACCGGGAAGACCAGCTACGTCTTCAACGGTGAGTCCGGCTCGCTCGACCACGCGCTGGCCTCGCCGTCGCTTGCCGATCGGGTCACCGGCGTGGACGTGTGGCAGATCAACGCGGTCGAGTCGTACGCCTTCCAGTACGACGGGCTGGCTGCCTTCTACGCACCGGACCCGTACCGGGCCAGCGACCACAACCCGCTTGTCGTCGGGATCAACACCGGGGCCAGCCCGGTCGACCTGCAACTGCTGAGCATCAACGACTTCCACGGCCGGCTGGAGTCACCGGCCACCGTGGGTGGTCAGCCGGCCGGTGGGGCGGCTCAGCTCGCCGGGCTGGTGAACCAGTTGCGGGCGCAGAACCCGAACACCGCGTTCGTGTCGGCGGGCGACAACATCGGCGCGTCCACCTTCATCTCGGCGATCGACGACGACAACCCGACGATCGACGCGTTGAACGCGGCCGGTCTGATCGCCTCGGCGGTCGGTAACCACGAGTTCGACAAGGGCATGACCGACCTGACCGGACGGGTCACCGACCGGGCGGACTTCCCGCTGCTGGGTGCCAACGTGTACCGGGACGACACCCGGGCGCTGCCGGCGTACTCGGTCAGCAGCATCGGTGGTGTCCAGGTCGGCTTCGTCGGTGTGGTCACCGAGCAGACCGGCTCGCTGGTCAGCCCGGACGGCATCGCCGGCATCACCTTCCGCGACCCGGTGGCCGAGGCCAACCTCGTCGCCGGTCAGCTCAAGGACGGCAACCCCGCCAACGGTGAGGCCGACGTGGTGGTGCTGCTCGCCCACGAGGGGGCCGCCACGGAGAACATCGACTCGGCCGAGGCGCTGGCGAACGACCCGGTCTTCGGCAAGTTCACCCGGGTCGACGCCACCATCGACGCCATCTTCAGCGGCCACACCCACCAGCCGTACGCCTTCGAGGTCCCGGTTCCGGGTACCGACAAGCTGCGTCCGGTGGTGCAGGCCGAGGACTACGGCAAGCGGCTGGGCAAGGTCACCCTGACCTTCGACCCGGAGTCGAACTCGGTCACCGCCGCCGACGCCTCGCTCGTCGACGTGGTCGGTGCGCCGCAGGACCCGACGGTGGCCGACATCGTGGCCACCGCCAAGGTGCGGGCGCAGGAGCTGGGCCAGCGGCAGCTGGGCGAGATCACCGCCGACATCCGTCGGGCCTACACCGACGGCAACGAGGACCGGGGCAGGGAGTCGGCGCTCGGCAACTTCATCGCCGACGTGCAGCTCGCCGGCACCTCCGCCCCCGGTCGGGGTGGGGCCCAGATCGCCTTCATGAACCCGGGTGGTCTGCGGGCCGACCTGCTGTACCGCACCGACGGCACGGTGACCTACGCCGACGCCTTCTCCGTCCAGCCGTTCTCCAACGACGTGGTCACCAAGTCCTACACGGGTGCGGAGATCAAGCAGGTGTTGGAGCAGCAGTGGCAGCCGACCGGCGCGTCCCGGCCGGTGCTGTGGCTGGGTGTGTCGAAGGGCTTCAGCTACACCTACGACCCGCAGGCCGAGCGCGGCTCGCGGATCACCTCGATGCAGCTCAACGGTGTACCGATCGACCCGGCGGCCACGTACCGGGTGACGGTGAACTCGTTCCTCGCCTCCGGTGGGGACAACTTCACCACGCTCGGCGGCGGCACCAACCCGGCGACGACCGGCGACAACGACCTCACCATGCTTGTCGACTACCTCGCCGCCAACTCGCCGGTCACCGCCGACACCACGCCCCGCTCCACCATCGGGCAGGGCGGCCCGGCGTGGGAGGTCGAGGTGCAGGCCCGCACCCAGTGCGTCGGCAGCAACGCGTACGTCTCGGTCAGCGCCCGCAACGCCGACGACGTGGCGCTGAGCATCGAGCTGGTCACGCCGTACGGGTCGCGCGTCGTCGCCGACGTCGCCCCGGGCAAGACGGCGTACCAGGCGTTCAACAGCCGGGCGAAGACGGTCGCGGCCGGTACCTCGACGGTGAAGATCACCGGTACCGTCAACGGCCAGCCGGCGACGATCCAGGTGGAGTCGGCGTACGCCGCGATCACCTGCGGCTAGTTCTCGTAGGGGTGGCGGCGACCCTGCCGCCACCCCACCCCCCATCGAGCAGATACGCACAACGGAGCAACGCATGCACAGAAGGAACCACCGGCGACTGTTCGCGGCCGCCGCGGCCAGCGCCGTTCTCGCCGGGTCGGTGGCGCTCGCCACGCCGGCCTCGGCCGAGCCGGTCGACAGCAGCGACGTACGGGTGACCGTCGACATCGAGGAGATCCGCGAGCCGGGTGTCCTCGCCATGACGGTCGCCGCCGACTCGGTCGCGCTTGCCGAGGACGGGTCGACGCTGCTGGTCCGTCAGTTCGTCGGCACCCTGCCGACGGTGACGGTCACCGACACCCGGACCACCGACGAGGTGCCCGAGGGTGCCGCGTGGGCGGTGCTGGGCAGCGCCACCGACTTCGTCGGCGACGCGAATCAGGCGCCGATCGGCGCCGGTCACCTGGGCTGGAAGCCGAGGCTGATCGACGGTGGGGACACCGGTCTGGTCAGCGAGGGTGAAGAGGTCGTCACCGTGCTGGACGAGCCGACCCAGCCGGGCAACAACGTGGGTCTGGTCGACCAGGAACTGCTGGTCTCGACCTTCGACTCCGGAGCGGTCGCCGGTGGCGAGTACACCGTCAACGCGAACCTGTTCCTGCGCACCCCGGCGGACGTCGCCGCCGGCAAGTACACCTCGACGCTGACCCTGTCGCTGTTCGAGTAGATCCATCGGGGGGAGCCACCTGGGCGTGGCTCCCCCACCCGCTCCTCCCGCAAAGGAAAACCGCCATGATCCGAACCCCGCTGCGAGCACTGACCCGGATGCTCGCCGTGCTGGCTGTGGTGCTTGTCGTCGTGCCGATATCGTCGACCGGCGCGATGGCGGAACCGACGAGTCCCGCGGTCACCTGGGCGGTTCAGCCGGCCGACCGCAACGGCCCGGACGGCCGCCGGTTCATCGAACGGACCCTCGACCCCGGCCAGGTGGTGACCGAGCACCTCGCGGTACGGAACTTCAGCGACTCGGCGGTGGTCTTCTCCCTCAAGGCGGCCGACGGATACCTCACCGACAAGGGCCGCTTCAACATGCTGCCCTCGAACGAGAAGTCGGTGGACGGTGGCACCTGGATCACCGTCCAGGAGAAGGTGACAGTCGAGGCCAAGGGTACGAAGGTGGTGCCGTTCACCATCACCGTGCCCGAAGACGCCACCCCCGGCGACCACCCGGCGGGCATCGCGGCGACCGTCACCAGCACCGGCGGCACCGTCGCCGTGGAGAGCCGGGTCGGTTTCCGGGTCATGCTGCGGGCCAGCGGCACGGTCACCGCCAGTGTGGCGATCAGTGACCTCAGCACCACCTACACGCCCTCGTGGAACCCGTTCTCCGCCGGCACCCTCAAGGTCGGCTACACCGCGAAGAACGACGGCAACGTCGCGCTTACCGGCAGTGGAACGGTGTCCGTCGGTGAACTGTTCGGCCTGGTCACGCAGGAAGGCCCGACCCAGGTCACCGAGACGCTGCCCGGCGGCGTACAGGTGGTGGACACCCAGGTCGACGGGGTCTGGGGGCTCGGCCGACTCAAGACCACCGTCTCCGTCACGCCCGCCGTTCAGGGCGGCGACCCGACGGACGCCGAGATCCGACCCGGCACCGCGACCGTCACCACCTGGATCGTGCCCTGGCCGCAACTGGCGCTGCTGCTCCTGCTCGGCCTGCTCGTGCTCGCCTACCGGGTCATCACCCGGCGCCGTCGGCGGCGGCTGGCACAGTTGCTCGCCAGCGCGCGGGAAGAGGGCCGGGCCGAGGGCCGCCGGACCACCCCGGTCGGCTGAGCTGAGCCTCAGCCGGCGCGGAACACGATGGTGTAGCTGAACGACGTGCCGTCGACCTGGTACGCGTAGCAGCCTGGACCGTCGACAGTGGTGGTGGCCGGCAGGTCGGTGTCCGGCCTGGTCAGCACGGCATGGTGGCCGTCGTGGCGGGGTTCGCCGAGGTAGGAGAACTGGGCCGAGGCGGCACCCGGTGCGTCGATGCGTCCCGCGCGTACCAGCACCGGGCCGGTGTAGTCGGCGGCCAGCCAGCGCACCTTCACCGTGTAGCTGCCGTCGGCCTGCCGGTCGCTGGGGCGCAGCGGCAGTGCTCCGCCGCTGAAGTAGTCGGCGATCGGGTGGACCGGGCCGGGCCCCAGCACCCGCTGTGCCTGGCCCGGTTTGCTCCAGCGCTGCGGTTCGGCGGCCGGGCAGGTGCCGTCGGGGGCCACGCTGGGCAGTCGCAGTGGTGGGACGGCGAGGTCGCCGGGGGATGCCGACGGGGAGGGTGCCGTCGGTGACGCTGTCGGGGTGTCCACCGGCGCGCGGTCACAGGCGACCAACGCCGACCCGAGCGCCACGAGAGTCAGCATCCGAACCAGCCGCGTCATCTCCTCAGTATCGACCGCCGTCGGCGTTTCAGCTGTCCCGTGGCGTACGGCCCGATCGACGGTGGCCGCGTACCGGTGCATCCGTTCGCCCCATCGACGCCGCCTCGGAGGAGGTCAGCGCAGGCCACGCATCAGGTTGTCGACAAGTGTGGCGGCGAACTCCTCGGTGAGTGGCTGGTCCGGAATCAGCAGCCGGTGGTAGCAGGCGCCCCAGAGTTGGTCGACGACGGACTCGGCGTCGATGTCCGGACGCAGCTGTCCTCGGGCCACCGCCCGGGTGAGGGCCTCGACGCCTATCGCGCGACGGGGGACCGAATAGCGCTCGCGGTAGACGGCGGCGAGGTCCGGATCGATCTGCGCCTGCGCGATGAGCTGGCTGACCACCCGACCGGCGGAGGTGTCGGTCATCAGGTGGACGAACGCGGTGAGCTGGCTGGTCAGGTCGGCGACGATGTCACCGGTGTCGGGGAACGCCAGCACCGGGCCGACCACCGCGAAGTAGCCGTCGAGGGCCAACGCACCCTTGGAGGGCCACCATTTGTAGATCGTCATGCGGCTGGCGCCGGCCTGGGCGGCGACCTTCTCGATCGTGAAGCCCGCCATGCCCTCGGCCAGCAGCAGGTTGCCGGCGGCGGTGAGGATCTCGGCGCGTACCTGGTCAGCAGGGCGGCGACCGCGCCCACGCCGACGGGGAGCCTCGTAGTCTGGGGTGAGCTGCGCCACTTTTCCTCCGCTATATGGACGCTGTGTCTACGTGACGAGTTATATGGACACAGCGTACACAAATCAGCTTCAGGAGGCAGCATGACCACCACTTTCAGCACGACCGGCCGCGTCGCGGTCGTGACCGGCGGCTCCCGGGGCATCGGACGCCGCGTGGTCGAACGGCTGGCCGCCGAGGGGTACGCGGTCGTGGTCAACTACCGCGGCCGGCAGGAAGCGGCGGAGGAAGCCGTGACGGCCGCCCGTGCCGCCGGTGGGACGGCGATCGCGGTCCCCGCCGACGTCGCCGACCCCGCTGCGGTGGCGGCCCTCTTCGACACCGCGGAACGTGAGTTCGGCGGCGTCGACGTGGTGGTGCACGCCGCGGGGATGATGACCCTGGCCCCGCTGGCGGATCTCGACCTCGACCAGCTCGACGAGATGCTGCGGATCAACGTACGAGGCACCTTCGTGGTCGACCAGCAGGCCGCGCGGCGGGTGCGCCCGGGCGGGGCCATCGTCAACTTCTCCAGTTCGTTGACCCGGTTCGCCCGCCCCGGCTACAGCGCCTACGCGGCGAGCAAGGGCGCCGTCTCGACGATGACCCTGATCCTCGCCCGCGAGCTGCGCGGACGGGACGTGACGGTGAACGCGGTGGCACCCGGCCCGACCGCGACCGAACTCTTCCTCGACGGCAAGGACGAGCAGACGCTGGCCCGGATAGCCGCCGAACCGCCGATGGAGCGCATCGGGACGCCCGACGACATCGCCGAGCTGGTCGTCTTCCTCGCCGGCCCCGGACGCTGGGTGAATGGCCAGGTGCTCTACGCCAACGGCGGCGCAATCTGACCGACGAGCAGGGCCGAGGTCACGCGGTGAGCGTCGAGACCGCGGCGGCCACGTAGAGGCAGCCGCCCAGGCAGACCGCCACCCCGGCGATCGCCGGAGTCCAGGCCGACACGCTGGACAGCAGGGCCCACCTGCTGCTTCGGCCCGCCAACAGGGCGTGCCCCCGGATGGTCAGCACCCCGACCCCGGTCAGGGTCAACGCCATCCCGGCCCCGAAGGCCAGCACGATCACGACCGCGCCGACGGCGCGACCGGTCAGCAGTCCGCTGACCAGGATGAGAAAGGCCGACGGTGAGGGCAGCAGCCCACCCGACAGCCCGAGCGCGACCAGGCCCCGACGGGACCACGGGTCGACCGTCTCGTCGTGATGGTGGTGATCGTGGCCGTGGTGATGGTCGTGGGTGTGGGCGTGGGCGTGGCGACGCCGCAGGTGGCGGCGGATCAGGTGCGCGCCGACGCCGATCACCACGAGCCCGGCCAGCACCTGAAGCCCGGCCGTGATCGTCGTGGTGCCGAGGCTGGCCGCGCCGCTGAACGCGGTCCAGACCAGCGCCAGCACCAGGACGGAGAAGGTGTGCATCACCGCGACGATGACGCCCAGCCGCAGCGCGTCCCGATACCGGCCATGCGTGCCGACCAGGTACGCGGCGGTGATGCTCTTGCCGTGTCCCGGTGCCACGGCGTGGGCGGCGCCGACGCCCACCGCCACGACCAGGGCCAACCAGAACAGGGCCGAGTTGTCGAAGAGTGCCAGCAGTCGTTGGTCGAGGTCGTTGAGGCCGTTCATGCCGTGCTCCGGGTACGTCGTCGGGAAAGGAGTACGAGCAGCACGCCGAGCACGGCGGCAGCGCCGACCCCGAAGGCCAGCGCGGTGGCCGGTCCGAGCCCGCCGCCGGACTGGGTGAAGTCGACCTGGTGGGTGTCGGCCGCGGCGGTGTACAGCGTCTCGGCCGGGCTCGCCGACTCGGCGCGCAGGATCGTGCGGTACGCCTGGTTGAGGTCGGTCAACGCGGTGAACGTGATGTCGAGCGTGCGGACCGGGGCGGGACAGTCGAAGGTCAGTCGGGCGCCCTGTGCGAGCAGTCCGTCAAGCGGCTCGAGTTCGCCGCGACAGGGCTGGCCGTGCTGGCTGACGGTGATCCGTTCGCGCAGGTAGTCACGCACCGCGGCGGACTGCTGGAGCTTCTGTTCGCCGGTGAGCTGGGTGGACACCGGGCCGGCGCTGGGGTCCTCGAAGGCACCTAGTGACTGGCCGAGCGCCACCCAGTCGTCCTCGGCGGGCTGCCAGGAGATGTCGACCCGGGAGCCGTCGACGACGACCTGGGCGGTCGTCGGCGGGCCGAAGGGGTGCGCGGCGGCCGGCGCGCCGCCCCCGACAGCCGCCGCCAGGGCCGTACCGCCGGCGAGCAGAGCGCCGATCATCTTGCTGCGGTGATTCATCGTCGTCTCCGGCAGACCACGGGTGTGGGGGCTCGCCGCCTGCGGACCCCCACACCCGTGATGCTCACTCGAACAGGGACAGGGTCAGCGTCGAGGTGTACGCACCCGCCGCCACGTCCGCGGGCGTCCGCAGGAACAGATCGGCGTTGACGGTGTACGCGCCGCCGGCCACCGCACCCGAGTCGAAGGTGGAGACCAGCAGTTCCTGGTCCACCAGACCCACGTTGTTGCCCGGCTGAGTCGGCTCGTCCACCACGGTCACGACCTCTTCACCCTCGCTGACCAGGCCGCTGTCGCCACCGTCGATCAGCTTCGGCTTCCAGCCCAGGTGCCCCGCGCCGATCGGCGCCTGACCCGCGCCGCCGACGAAGTCGGTGGCGCTGCCGAGCACGGCCCACGCGGCACCGGCCGGTACCTCGTCGGGCGTACGGGTGTCGGTGACCGTCACCGTCGGCAGGGTGCCGACGAACTGACGGACCAGCAACGTCGACCCGTCCTCGGCCAACGTCACCGAGTCACCGGCGATGGACATCGCCAGCACCCCCGGCTCCTTGATCTCCTCGATGTCCACGGTCACCGACACGTCGGCGCTGTCACCCGGTGCGGCGAACGCGGGTGATCCCGCCGCCACCGATCCGGCCAGCAGGGCACCGGCGGCGCCCACCGCGAAAAACCGCCTACGACTTGATGTGTTCATCTCGATGCTCCATCGCCACTGAGGGCAGTTGAGGGAAGTTCAGCCGGAGGAACGCGTGTCCACCGGCGGGAGGGCGGCGGCGATGCCGTTCAGGCAGCGCCACCGCACCCGGACTACTCGCAGCTGGCCGCCTCGTACGCAGCCTCGACCCGCATGGTGACCGGGTCACCGTCGACGATCCCGGTGACGTCGACGGTCGCGACGCCGGCCGGCACCGCCGTGGCCCGGCTGTTGAACGCCTGGCTGGCGGACTTGCCACCGGCCACGCCGGAGACCGTCCGCGACCCGTACGGGGTCACCATCTCGACGCTCAGCGGCTCGCCCTCGCCGTTGCGGACGGTGACCGAGACGTACGCGGTGGCACCGACGCAGTGCGCGCGGGCCTGGACGTCGGCACGCCACCCGTTCAGCGTGATCGCCGGGCTGGTGATCTGCTGGTTGGCACTGGACAGGAAGACCTCGTAGGTGCCGCCGGCCTTGGCCGAGGCGGGGATCGCCAGCTGGTAGCTGATCCGGCCCAGCTGGTCCGCGGTCAGGTTGGCCACGGGGATCTCGGCCTGGCCGGGGGTGTTGCCGAGCTTGCGCAGGGAGACCGCGACCTTCTCGGCCGGGTCGTAGCCGTACGCGGAGACCTTGACCTCGCCCTTGACCGCGACGCTGGTCCGGTCGACAGTGACCTGCCGGCCCGTCGTGTTCGACGGAGTACGCAGCTCGTTGACGGTCCGCTCGCCCTCGTTGTTCTTGCGGATCAGGAACCCGTCGTGGTGCTCACCGTTGGCGTACCGGGCCTCGTAGCGCAGAGTGCCCTGCGAGACGTCGATGAGCTGGTAGAGCTGGGTGTTCTCGCTGGTGCTGGTCACCTCGGCACCGTTGCCGGTCCAGTTCTGACCGTTGTTGAGGGCGTACATCTTGCCGCCGGAGACCGACACCGCGTAGACGGTGCCCTCGTGCACGGCGGCCGAGCGGCGGTTGGTGGCCACGTTGCCCCGGCCGTACGAGTGGTCGTGACCCTGCAGCACCAGGTCCACGCCGTACCGCTCGAACAGCGGGCCCCACTGGGCCCGGACCTGCGGGTTGTTGCGGGTGCCAGTGGTCGAGTAGACCGGGTGGTGGAAGGTGACCACCGTCCACTTGTTGGGGTTGTCCCGGAGCACGCCCTCCAGCCAGGTGGTCTGGGCGGCCATCAGCGCGCTGTTGCTCTGGTGGTTGGAGTCCAGGGCGATGAAGCGTACGCCCTGGTAGTCGACGTAGTAGACGGTCTGCTTCAGCTCCGGGTTGCCCGGACCGTTGTCCGGGTACGGGAACTGCGGCCGCCAGAACTGCGACAGCCCGCCGCTGTACTCGTGGTTGCCCGGCACCGAGATGTTGTTGATCTGACCGTCGATGAAGCCGCTGGCCTTGTACCACTGGCCCCACTGCTCTTCACTGTTGGCGTTGTCGATGAGGTCACCGGCGTTGATGATCATCTTCGCCTCGGGCCGCTCGGCGAACGCCTGCCGGAACACCCGGGGCACCGCCGAGTCGAGGTTGTTCTGTGCGTCGCCGTAGTAGATGAACGAGAACGGCTCGAAGTCGCTGGCCGCGGTGGTGAAGTCGATCCACTCGCTCCAGTTGGTGCCGTCGCCGACCCGGTACGTGTACCGGGTGTCCGGCTTCAGGCCGGTGAACTCGACGGTGTGGTAGGTCGAGGCGTACCCCAGAGAAGTGTTGACCGGGGTGCTGGAGAGGGCGGCGAGGCGGGTCACCGTACTTCCGGACGCCGGCACACCACCGACGAGCGCCCGGGGTGCCTCAAGGAGCTCGGCACGCGCCCACTCCGCCGTGGCCTCGGCACGCCAGGTCACCCGCTGCGAGGTGGACGGGGTGGCGGTGGGGGTCAACATGATCCGGTCCGGCACCGGCGACGGCTTGTGGATCTCGGCGGCGGGGAACTTGGCTGGCGTTGCATCACCGAAGGCGGCGGGGCTGAGGGCCACGCCCCCGGCGAGCAGTGCCGCGGCACCGATCGCCACGATCTTCGCCCGACGGGCCCCGATGCTCCAGGGGAGCTTCTGGTCGGTCACGACTCTGGTCACCCTTCAAATGAGGAGGTGGGTGGCGCCCGACCACCGGTTGTGCGGGCGGCGCGCCGTCGTCATTGGCCCAGTCCCGCTCAACCGGACAGCTACAAGATCCTTTCCAGCAGATGAACACTCGCCGCGTCGCCTGCCCCACCAGTCGGTGTTGGCCGTCGCGTCACCTCGCCGACACCTGCGAGTAGCTCGCCGGCAGGGATCGCGTTCCTACCATCGACGCGCTATGACCAACCAGGACACTGTCACCGGTCGCCTTTCGCGCCGTCCGCTGCGGGGCGTCGTCGCCCTGCTCTGCACGGCGGGACTGCTCGCCACCATGGCCGGCAGCGCCATGTCGGCCCAGGCCGTCGTCAAGGACGAGACCTTCGTCGACGCGCAGACGCCGGGCCTCCTCTACATCGAGGGCGGCGAGTGCTTCGATGACCCGACCCACCTGCCGGAGGCGGGCGGCGTCGTCGTCCGCTACCGGCCCTGCGCACTGGGTGCCGACAACCAGGCGTACGGCTTCGTGCACGCCGACGACACGGACTGGGATCCGGTGGCGCTACGGGAGTTCGCCTGGTCGGCCTGCCGAGCGCTGTTCACCAGCACCTGGCCCGACGACACCGGCCAGGCACTGCGCTTCTACCCGGCGATGCCCACGATGGAGACCTGGGCCGACGGCGACCGGGACGTGATGTGTGTGGTCTACCGCTTCGGTGGCCGGCTAACCGGTTCGGTGCTCCCGCGCTGGTGACGCTCCGCTCGGCGGCGCCACCGACGCGAGCACCGCGTCCAACGGGCGCGGCACGCGCTCCAGGTCGAGCGCCTGCACGAGCAGTCGGGCGTACGCCTCCTTGCGGCCGGACCGGGTGCCGATGAACCGGCGCAGCTGAGCCGGCAGTTCGCGGCCCTGCTGCGCAGGCTGCCGCTGAAAGAGCCGGAACGAGCGCAGATCCCCCTCGGCCGCCAGCACCTCCTGCATCCCGTCGGTGCCGAGCGCCCGGATCAGCTCGTCCTCCAGATCACGCACACAGACGTGGAAGCCCAGCTCAGCGAGCGGGGCCACACCGAGACCCGCCCGTTCCAGCCCACGCCGGACGAAGCCCTCCTCAGCGACGTCGTAGAGGCCGGCCAGGCGCAGGTCACTGCCACGCGGGCCGAGCTGCGCCAGGTAGTGCCCGATGTTTGTGGCCCCGCCCATGGCCAGCACCCGTACGCCCTCGCCGGCCAGGTCCCGTCCCCGGCGTTGCGCCAGGGTCTGCACGGCGACCAGGTCGCTTGTCCCTTCGACAAGCAGCACCGCTCGGGCGTCCCGCGGCGCGGTGACCTCGATCCGCACCTCCACCTCCCCGACCTCAGACCCATCATGCCGAACCGAGTCCGGGTTCCGGCGCGCGGTTTCGGCGAAATGGCGGGGTTCGCGACGGCGGGATACCGCCGTTTCGGCGAAACGGAGTCGATCACCGAGAGGCACCGGCCGGGTCGCCCTATCGCAGGCCTGATTCGTATACGGCGATCACCGCCTGTACGCGGTCGCGGCAGCCGAGCTTGCGCAGCACCTCGGAGACGTGGGTCTTGACGGTCTCGTCTCCGATGCCGAGGTCCGCGGCCACCTCGGCGTTGGATCGGCCCCGGGCGACGGCCAGCAACACCTCCCGCTCCCGGGCAGTGAGTGTCGCGATCCGTTCAGCCCACGGCCCGGTCAACACCTGCGCTCCGGCCCCGACGGCCGCCGACCCAACAGGCGTCGCCTGCGGTCCGACCTCGGCCACCTCCGATCCGACCGGTCCCACCGACGACTCAGCCTCGACCACCCCCGGCCCGGTCACCTCGGGCGACTCGACCGCAGGTGGCATGGGCGCTGCTGCCGCTGCGGGAGTGGCGGCGATCGATCTGAGGCGAGCGGCGCGACGTCGGCGCAGTACAGCGGCGAGCAGCACGACGACGCCGACCGCGCCCAGATAGAACGCAAGGTAGATCAGGCGCGTCTCGTCGAGCCACCGATCCGGCTCACGGGAGAAGAGGTTGACCGGCCCGACGATCGGCACATGCCAGTACATCCCGGTGGTGCAGTACACCACCGCGAGCGTGACGGCCAGGGCCGCCATGGCGAGGGAGAGCCGGCGCGCACCGTCGAGGACAGCGATCCCGAGCACGGCCAGCACGGCCGACCACCAGGCCCAGGCGACTGCACCCAGCAACGGCGAGAGAACCCACGGGACGGTCGCCACCACGCAGGCCGCCCCGAGCCGGTACCGGGACAACGCGACCGCCGCGACCGCCGCGAAATTCGCGAGCCCGAGCACCAGCCGTTCCAGATCCACGAACCATGGACTGGAGGTCTCGTCGAGACCGTTCACTCCCCACCACGGGGTCGCCACGAGCAGCATTCCGACCGCCGCCGCGAGCACCAGCGGCGCACCCCACCTGGCCGGCCCGCCACGGGGGTCAGCGTCGGCCGGATCGGTCGTCTTCAGGTCCGGGTTCGCCATACCCGCGAGCATGCCAGCGGGCCGCCCGCCGGCGCCTCCCCGATCGTCGGGAAATCACGACTCGAACCTCTCCCCCATCCGGGGGAGACAGGGCTTCACCGGCTGGTCACCGGCTGTTCGGCTGCCGTGCGTAACCGGACCGTACAGTCCCGACGCTGGTTGCCGTTACGGGGTGAGGACGGGTCTCGGGTGTGGCTCAGAGCTGACAAGAAGGCGTTCGACGGGTTCCTCGACGCCGCCTCGGTGTACTGGCGCAAGAACCTGGGATCGACGTCGTCCCAGCGGTACCTGGTCGTCGAGGTGTTCCACCAGGACATCCGGGTGGCGCTGCGGAACCTGGCGGTGGCAAACGCGATCCGCCGGATCGTCCCCGCGCAGCTCGTCGTCGTCACCGGGGTCGAGCAGATGTGGCACGACGCGCTCTGGACCGAGTTCGACGTGCAGCTGGTCCGGCGGCTCGCCGAAGCGTACGGCGCGAGCGAGGTCATCGACCTGTACCGCCTGGTCGACGGGCCGGCCCGGTCCGCCACGCCGAGCGAGGTACGGCTGGAGCTGTTCGGCAGGCCGCTGCGCCCCGGACCGGCGATCAGCGAGCAGACGCTTGCGGAGTTCGTCAGCGCCACCTACTGCCGGGTGACGAAGCGTCCCCGCCCGCCCGAGGATCCCACCGCCGATCCGCGCTACCAGCGGCGGCAGGCGCTGGCCCGGGCCATCTCGTCGGCGTACGACGCGCTGCTGGGGGACGAGTCGGTGGTGGCGCTGGTGACCAGCCACGTCGACTACGACCACTGGGGCCTGGCGGTGGACTCCGCCCGGCGGGCCGGGGTGCCCGTGGTGCACACCCAGCAGACCGGGTGCCTGAAGGCGTACGCCCTGTTTCCCGAGACCGACACCGGTAAGCACACCTTCCGGGGCGAGCTCACCCAGCAGATCGGTGCCTTCTTCGCCGAGCGGGTCTGGTCCCGACGCGAACAGGTACGCCGCAACGCGGAGCTGGTGGCCTGGCGTTCGAAGGTCAACCTGGGCCGCCCGAGCTGGTGGCGGGGTGGGGCCAGCGCCTCGGTCGACATCAACAACAGCGCGGAGCGGGCACGGCTGCGTACCCATTTCGCGGCGCGCCTGGGCTTCGACCCGGCGCGTCCGATGGTGGCGGTGTTCAACCACGCCGTCTCCGACGCCCCCGGCACCAATCACCAGTCCTTCCCCACGTTGGCCGACTGGTTCGAGGAGACGGCCCGGTTCGCGAGCGGCGCGTCGCAGGTGCAGTGGCTGTTCCAGGACCATCCGAGCCAGTTCCGGTACGACAGCACCGGCTTCTTCGAGTCGGTGGCCGCCCGGTACGCCCGGCACCGGCACATGGTGTTCCAGCCCAGCAGGGATCTCAGCAAGAACGGGCTGTGGAGCCTCGTCGACCTCGGCGTCACGGTGCGCGGGAGCGTGAGCAACGAGCTTCCCGCGTACGGCATTCCGGTGATCCAGGCGGGTTGGTCCGAGTGGAGCGAGTGCGGTCTGTCCACAGTCGTGCACGACCCGGAGACGTACTGGAAGGCCCTGGATTCGGCGATCGGCGCGCTCGGCAGCGGCGAGGAGCTGATCTCCGCTGAGCAGGTCGAGCGGGCCCGGCTGTGGTTGTGGTTCTACCGCAGCGCCACCGACCTGTTCACCCCACAGGTGCCGCAGTGGGAGGTCTGGCCCGCCGACCATCTGCTCAAATCCGTACAGGTCGCGTTCCGGCACATCGAGAGCGACGCCGATCCGCTGTTCGAGGCGGTGGAGCGGATGTGGAACCGCCGCGAGCCGGTGCTGACCCGCACCGACCTGCACCGGCCCGGAGGGCAGCGGTGACGGCCACGGGTGCCCGGTTCGCCACCGACTTCGACGAGCCGGCTGCGCCGCGCGAGCTGCCCGCCGTGTTCACCAGCGGCGGCGACCCCGAGGTGCTGGTCGCCGACCGGTTCACCCGGGGCGCGGCCATCGTCGGGCGGGTCCAGGGCGACTGCGGCGCGGTCATGCTCAAGGTACGCGGCGGCGGGCGGCCGATCCGGGTACGCGTCGATCTGCACGTGGACGGTGCCACGCAGGCGGCCTGGTCCCGCGCCGTCGTACCCGGCCGCGGCATGCGGGAGCTGCCCCGGTTGATCATGGTCCGGGCCCAGGGCGTGACCCGGGCCGCCGCGCTGATCTGCCGCCGACGTGGGCGGCTGCGGATGGTGGAGGCCCACGCCTGGGTCGAGTTCGACCTGGGCGCTCAGGAGATGGGCGTCGACGATCTGCTGATCATCGAGCTGGCGGACGCCACGGTGCCGCCGTGGGCGGCCCCGGCGCTCAGCCCGCTGGCAGCGGTCGGGGTACGGATCAACCAGGTCGAGGTGACAGCGATCGAGGGCGGCGGCGACAGCCCGGGCGGGCCGGCGCTGACCGGGGCGTCGGCGCAGCTCGCCGGCCTGGTCAGCGCCGGCGGTCTGGTGGGGGCGAAAGGACGCACCGAGGGGCCCGCCCGGTCCAGGTTCGTCGTGGTCAACGCGCCGGACCCGACCGTACGCTGCCGGCTGCGCACCACCGTCGCCTCGGTGCCGCCTGCGGCGTTCCGCCATCCCACCCGACCCTGGCTGCGTCGTCAGCAGGGCCAGACCGTGCTGAAGGCGGTCCGGGTGGCCTGGCGGGGAGCGGGGTACGCCCTGTTCGAGGCGTCACCGTTCACCCGGGCACCGGAGACCGACCGCCTGGTCGTGCGCGCCACGCATCTCCTCGACGGCACCGACTGCCCGGTGCGTACGACGACTGTCGCGCCGGACCTGCTCGACGTGCTGGTCGAGCGGACCACTGCGGGGCCGGTGCTGCTCGGGCTGACCGACCCGGCGGCCGAGACGGTACGGCCACGAGTGTCGGAGATCGCCTGCCAGGTCACCGAACTGGAGTGCTGACATGACCGCGACGGACCGTCACGACGTGCCGCTGGGTGCCGATCCGGCGGCCAATCGGCACGCGATCGAACGCCTCCTGGCCGACGAGTCGGGCGGGACGCTGCACCTGCCGGCCGGCACCTTCCCGCTCGACGGCGGGATCGTCGTCGGTGCGGGCTGGACCCTGGCCGGCGCGCAGCAGCACGACGGGCAGGTACGAACCTGGTTGGCCTCGTCCGCCTCGGACGGCCAGCCGATCGTTCAGGTGCTCGGTTCCCAGGTGACGATCCAGGACATCGGGTTCCGGCCGCCACCAGCCTCCCCCGGTGAACACGGCGGGGACCGGGGCACCGCCATCACCGTCGGCAGCTACCTCTACCCGGCCGAGACGGAGTGGATCGAGGACATCCAGCTTCGCCGGGTGCGGGTGGAGCGCCCGGGCACCCGGGCCGCCAACTGCATCGCGCTCGTCGGGGCGGTACGCCACCTCACCCTCGCCGACGTGTCGATCGTGGGTGGCTGCACCGGCATCGCGGTGCACTGGGGTGCGGTCGGCGACAGTGTCAGCTCGATCAGTGGGCCGTCGTACCACCCCCACCACATCGACATCCAGGATCTGGTGGTCAGCGACGCCTTCGAGGGTTTCTATCTCAGCTCCGTGCACGACGTGTCGGTGCAGCGGGCCCGCCTGTCGGACGTCGAGATCGGCTTCCGGCTGCTGCCGGGTGACAACACCGACCGCTTCCACGTCGGCGACGACAACGTCATCGGGCAACGGATCCGGGTGTCGGATGCCCTGGTGTCCTGGAACGGCCCGTTGTACGCGATCCGGATCGCGGGCTGGGGCCGCAGCGAGGTCGACCGTTCGGTACGGGTGCTGGAGTACCGCGACGTGGTGGTGACGGACTGCACCCTGGTGCCCCTGCCCGTCATCGGCGCGAAGGAGCCGCTCCGCTCGCGGACCCCCGTCGTCGTCGAGCAGGCGTCCGGGGTGCTCCTCGACAACATCCGTGTCGACCTGCGGGGCGAAGCGTGATGGACGCTCGATATTCCTCCTCACCGATCTAAGCTCGATCGCCCCTCCGGGCCGCATACGGTCAAGGTCAAGCCGCTGCTCCGAGCGCGTGTTCGCTGACCTATGGCTAGGGGGAGGCATGTGCGGGATCAGTGGAGAGGCGAGGTTCGACGGTACGACCCCGGACGCTGCCGCGGTGACGCGGATGACCGAGGCGATGCGGTCCCGGGGACCGGACGGTACGGGCCGGTGGAGTGCCGACTGGGTGACCCTCGGGCATCGACGGTTGACCATCATCGACCTGTCCGAGGCCGGCAGCCAACCGATGGTGCGGGAAGACCTCGGGTTGGCCCTGGTGTTCAACGGCTGCATCTACAACTACCCGCAGCTACGCGAGGAGTTGCGGGCCGCCGGGCACACCTTCCACTCCACCAGCGACACCGAGGTGATTCTGGTGGCGTACGCCCAGTGGGGTGAGAATTTCGTCGACCACCTGGTGGGCATGTTCGCCGTCGGCCTGGTCGACCGGGCACGGCGGCGGCTGGTGCTGGCCCGCGACCGGCTCGGCATCAAACCCCTCTACCTGGCCGAGACGGCGGGCCGGCTGCGCTTCGCGTCGACCCTTCCGGCGCTGCTCGCCGCCGGTGAGGTGGACACCGACGTCGATCCGGTGGCCCTGCACCACTACCTGTCCTGGCATTCGATCGTGCCCGCGCCCCGGACCATCCTGCGCGGGGTGCGGAAGCTGCCACCGGCGACCGTGCGGGTGGTCGAGGCCGACGGGCACAGCCGGGAACGGATCTACTGGCGGCCCGACTACGTCCGGCAACCCGCCCACCGCGGCTGGGACGCCCGGGACTGGCAGGACGCGATCGGCGACGCGCTGCGTACGGCCGTGGCCCGGCGACTGGTCGCCGACGTGCCGGTCGGTGTGCTGCTCTCCGGCGGGCTCGACTCCAGTCTCATCGTGGCGCTGCTGGCCGAGGCGGGGCAGGAGCACCTGCGCACCTTCAGCATCGGCTTCGACAGCCGAGATGGCGAGGCCGGCGACGAGTTCCACTACTCCGACCTGGTGGCCCGCGCCTTCGACACCGACCATCAACGCATCCAGCTCGCCAACGACGACCTGGTGCCGGCCGTACGCCGGACGATCGGGGCGATGACCGAGCCGATGGGCAGCCACGACGTGGTCGCCTTCCACCTGCTCTCCGAGCAGGTCGCGCGGCACGTCAAGGTGGCACAGTCCGGGCAGGGCGCGGACGAGGTGTTCGCCGGGTACGGCTATCACCAGCCGTTCGCCGGGGTGCCCCGGCACCAGGCCGCCGGGGCGTTCGCGGAGGCGTTCTTCGACCACGAGCACGCGGAACTGGCGGGGGTCGTCGGCCCCGCGTACGCCCTCGTCGACGACGCCAGCGGTGACCTGGTCGACGCGGATCTCGCCGCCTCCGGCGCGGACACCGCGTTGGACGCCGTCCTACGGCTGGACACCCATCGGATGCTGCCCGACGACCCGGTGAAGCGGGTCGACAGCATGAGCATGGCCTGGGGGCTGGAGGTGCGTACGCCCTTCCTCGACCAGGACCTGGTCGCGCTCGCCGCCGCCTGCCCTCCGGAGCACAAGGTCGCACAGGGCGGCAAGGGCGTCCTCAAGGAGGTCGCCCGGCAGGTCCTGCCGGCGGAGGTGATCGACCGGCCCAAGGGCTACTTCCCGGTGCCGGCGCTGCGCAACGTCGACGGGCCGGTCCGCGAACTGGTCGTCGAGGCGCTGCGGGCGCCGGCCGCCCGGCAACGCGCACTGTTCCGGCCCGAGTACGTCGAACGTTTGCTCGCCGATCCGCAGGCGGCCCAGGCGGCGGCCGGCAGCAACAAGCTGTGGCAGCTCGGCCTGCTCGAACTCTGGCTGCAGACCCATGGCGTCGAGTAGCCGCGAGCAGGACCGCCTCACCCTCGGAGTGGAGGAGGAGTTCCTGCTGCTGGACCCGGAGACCGGGGAGAGTCTGCCGGTCGCCGAGCAGGTGCTCGACGCCCTGTCCGGCACCGCTCGCACGCAGAGTCGGCAGGAGTTCCGGCACAGCATGCTGGAGATGGTCACCCCGGTCTGTACCGACCTGACGCAGTTGCGCGAGCACCTGATCACCCTGCGCCGGGCGGCCGCCGAGGCGGCGTCGGCGGCCGGAGCACGGCTGGTGGCGGTGGGTGCCACGCCGGTCTGCGAAGCCCATCTCACGGTGCCGGACGAGCAGCGGTACCACGCCATGTCCCGCCGTTTCGGTCCGGTCGCGCACGACCCGGCGGTGTGTGGCTGCCACGTGCACGTCGGGGTGCCGGACCGGGAACTGGCCGTGCAGGTCTGCAACCATCTGCGTCCCTGGCTGCCGGTGGTGCAGGCGCTCACCGCCAACTCGCCGCTGTACGACGGTCGGGACACCGGCCACAACAGTTGGCGGTCCATGCAACTGGAGCGCTGGCCGAGCATCGGACCCACCCCGCACTTCGAGTCGGTCGCCGACTACGACGCCACCGTGCAGGAGTTGATCACCGCCGGGATCATGCTCGATGCCGCGATGGTCTACTGGTACGCCCGGCCGTCGACCAGGTACCCCACCGTCGAGGTCCGGGTCGGCGACGTCTGCCCGTCCGTGGAGGACACCGTCCTGGTCGCCGCACTGGTCCGGGCGCTCGTCGTCACGATGATCGACCGGGTACGCGACGGCGTGCCACCCGTACGGATCAGGGACTGCCTGGTCGCGGCCGCGCACTGGCGGGCCGCCCACGACGGGATCGACGGAGTCCTCGTCGACCTGCTCGGCGGTGGTGCCCGGCCGGCCTGGGAACTCGTCGACGAACTGCTCGACACGGTCACGCCCGCCCTGGCCCGCTACGACGATCTCGACCTGGTGCTGCGGCAGGTCGACCGGCTGCGCCGGGAGGGCACCGGAGCGACCCGACAACGTCGGGTCATGGCCGGCACCGACGGCGACGTCCAGGCGGTGCTGCAACATCTGATCGCCCAGACGGTCGCAGGCTGACCCATTCCCACCTGGAGGTTGGCCCCGACGGGCCACCGGATGGCCCACGGATGCCACCGGGGCGGGAAGGCACCTCGACAGCGTTTCTATGACGAGGAGGCCGCGTGTTCAGCCACATCAAGAACCTTCAGTTCGAGGCCAAACCGGACGGGCCGGACGCCGCTTTCGCCCGCCGGTTGCAGGAGATCCTGGGCGGCAAGTGGGGCGAGATGACAGTCGCCAACCAGTACCTCTACCAGGGCTGGAACTGTCGGCTTCCCGGTAAGTACAAGGATCTGCTGCTCGATGTCGGTACCGAGGAGATGGGCCACGTCGAGATGATCGCCACGATGATCACCCGACTGTTGGAACACGCGCCGTTGTCCCTGGCGGAGGCCGCCGAGGGCAATCCGATGGTGGGGGCGATCTACGGCGGCTCGAACCCGGCGCACTTCATCCACGGCGGCGGGGGAGCGATGCCTGTCGACAGCGTGGGCATGCCGTGGAACGGCAGCTACGTCACCGCGAGCGGCAACCTGATGGCCGATTTCCAACTCAACGTCACCGCCGAGGCCCAGGGCCGGCTCCAGGTCTCCCGCCTGTTCAACATGACCGACGATCCCGGCGTCAAGCAGATGCTGCGGTTCCTGCTGGCCCGCGACACGATGCACCAGAACATGTGGATGGCAGCCATCGAGCAACTCAAGGAGGACGGCCTGGAGGCCATGCCGGTGCCGGAGGCCTTCCCCGACTCCCCCGATTTCACCGAGGAGTTCAGCTACACCTATCTCGACTTCTCCCCGGACGGCGACGCCGGCCAGGGTCGCTGGGCGTCCGGACCGGCACCTGACGGCAAGGGAGAGTTCCGTTACGACCACAGCCCTCGCGCGCACGCACCGGAACCCGTCCTGCCTCCGGGCGATCCACGCCTGTACGGGACCGACCCGGGGATGGTGCAGGGCGTGATGAACAAGGTCAAGAGCAAGGTCACCTGACGTGTCGGGCGGGCTCGACTGTTGCCGAGCCCGCCCGGTCCTACGTCATCGGTGGGACTGTGTCACCTGGTCA
>NZ_PNOZ01000042.1:0-58218 GCF_002879555.1 Verrucosispora sp. ts21
CACCGCACCCCTGAAAACCAGCTAACCAACTGTCCATCAAACCCGGGGCTTGACATCCAATCTCCGCCGCCACCGGCCCGTACCAGCCGATCGCCCCGGCCGTGTGAAGGGCAACGAACGTGGCATCCTCGCCCAACCCGGCTTCGGTCGTGACGACGCGGACAGCCCGAATCCTGGCTACCATCAGCGCTTCCGTTTGGCTAGTAGGGCCTCGGACGCCGAGGTAACGCCGGCGACATCGAACCCGGCGTGCGCCGCCAGCCTCTCCTGTGGCATCGGGATCGACGGCTCGGCCCAGCCGATTACGTCAACGTCGCGGTTCAGCCGACCCCCGAGCAGCCCCCAGATCGCGGCCGCGTGCCCTAGCGTCACGATGAGGACGGCGGCGTGACTTCCGAGGTAGTGATGCAGGTCCGGGTCTGCAAGCGCCGCCAGGTCGTGGACGTTGACCACCCGGATCCGAAAACCAGAGCAGCTGCGGATCCCCGCAACGGCATCGGTGACCACCGCCGCAGCCAGATCGCCGGCGCACACGAGCGTCAGGTCTGGCTCGCCCTGGTCGCTCAGGTGGTGCCAGACCGCCAGGCCGCAGTGACGCTCTTCATCGATCGTCTCCCGGGGGTGGGTCATGGTGGCGTGCTTGCCAGCGACGATGACGTTGACGCGCCCCGTTGACCGTAACGCCTCATCGAGTGCGACAGCGACCCGGCCTGAGTCGGCGGGTGTGAAAACGCGTACGGCCGGGTCGCCCGTCGCTAACAGCGCCGTGATCAGGGAAGGGTCTCCGTGGCTGTACACGTTGTGCCAGCCATACGAGGTCAACAGCAGGTTGATGCTCGGCAAGGCATGCTTGATGAGCCGCCGTTGCTTGAGCTGCCCGACCAATCCGGTCAGCAACAGCGAAGCGAATGCCTCGTACGAGACAATCAGGCCGCGATGGCCTGCCGCCGTCCACCCGGCAGCCCAGCCGAGGAGCACTTCCTCAGCAAGCACCTCATGCGTCCAAGCTTCGCCCTGCAGGTCGCCGAGCCGGTTCGACCGCAGTTCGTCCGGGCTGAAGACCTTGAGGTGGCCGGTTGCGGCGTGCGCCCGCAGAACCGCGGTTACCTCCGTTGCGAAACCCCTGCCCGCTGCCGCTGGTGACGGAGGCAACGGCGGGGTGTCCGGTACCACGCTGCCAACGTCAATGAGATCCAGCGCGGACGCGAGCGCACCAAGGGGACGAGCGTCGGCGTCGAACAGTTCGCTGGGCCGGTAGGACGACAGCCAGGCACGCAGCGCCGCCAGCTGACAGGGATCGCCAGTGAGGTTTGTGAGCGGTGTTTTGTGCTCCCCAATGGGGCCGGACCAGCCCTTCACGCAGCGTAGGAATACCACACGCTGTGCCCCATTTGCGGTTGCCTCGACGCCGGCCACGAGGACCCGGTGAAACTCGGCATGCTCGACCAAACCGGCGCCTGTCCCAACTTCTACGACGACCGGCTCCCAGCCCAGACCGCGTGCGTAAGCGCTCACCTCCTCGTCGCTCATGCCACCCAGCAGCGACGGGCCGCCCATTCGATGGCCGTTGAGATGGACGACCGGTAGCACCCTGCTGCCGGATAGCGCGCGGTGTGCCAGCCAGGACGCCGCTGCGGTCGGTGTCTCGCATTCACCGTCACCGATGATCGGCACGACGACACGGTTCGGGTGGTCCAGCGCCAGGCCCTGGGCGAAGGCGAACGCGCCTCCGAGCCACCCGCCCATATACGCACCGGCCGGCAACTCGGGATGAACCTCCGAGCCGAGCGCGTCTCCGTCCGGGAACGCCGCAGCCAGCGCCGCCAGCCCATCAGCGTCGCGCCCGTACCGTGGATCCATTTTGGCGATGTCGCCAGTCATCCAGGCCAATGCACGCTGGACGACACCAGCATGGCCGGCTCCCAGAATTGGAACTAACTGCACACCGACGCCGCAGCCTGCGGTGAGGCCGGCATGCGCTAGCACCCAAGCCGTGCCGGGCACTGTGCCCCAATGACCTGCCGGGCGCGGCTTAACGTCGGACTCGTCAAGGCAGTCGACAGCGAGCACGTTCGACCGAAGGTGAAGCTGTGCAACCGACAGGTACGTGAGCGCCCGCCAAAGGGCATCCGCAAGATGGGCGAAATCCACCGACACTTCAGACTCTCACCAGTCGTTCGCCAGCAAAGGTGAAGTACCACAACGGCCGGTAGCACTCCCACGCCTGCGGCCGCAACCCACGCCCACCCAGAATCTGTTCGATCGATGCCCTGGCTTGCAGATAGAACTCCAACTGTTCGGCGCCCGGCGTCCGCAAACCCGCCATGATCGAGTTGTGGGCCTGGTACACCTGGAAGTTGGGGAACTCGGTCACGTGTTCGCCGAGTGCGGCCACACCGGCTCGCATTTCGGTGAGTGGATCGAGGCCCACGATGTAGGTAAACGAGGTGCCGAGTCCCGCCTGGCGGGCCCGACGAAGTAGGTCGGGCATGTCGACCCGCCGGAGCTGTGCCTTGCTCGCCTTCAACAGCAGGTCACGCCGGGTGAAGCACTCGGCCGTCAACCGCAGCACGAACGGCGCGACGCGAGCAGCAAGATCGGCGAAGGCGACGTCGGACTGGATGACCGACGTCAGGAAGCCGATCCGGGCGCCGATACCCTGTGAATCGAGCGCGGCCCGCAGGCCTACCAGATGAGCAACGGCGGCGTCTTCCCGCTCGAAGCACCCGGTCGAGACAGTCACCTCGCGGAGTTCGCTCAAGTTCCGGCGCGGGTGCTGCTCGACCATTGCCGCCAGCAGTTCGGTGAGCTCCCGCTCCTCCGAGAAACGTGGGTCAGCGGCGGCTTCCAGCGTGTTCGGGCAGAACGCGCAGCCCACACAGCGGCTCCGGGCGTTCGGGTTCAACGTCGCGGCCCTGCCGCCATCGCGGAAGTAGCCTCCAACCGCCTCGTCGGCATCGATCCGCTGGACCGTACCAATACACTGCTGTCCCAAATGCAGATCGTGATCCACAAGACGGAACGGCGACCCTGCCGCGTTCAGCGGCACGATCACCTTCCATGAAACCCTCGCCACCGAGGCAATTGTTACGCCCACTCGAGCTCGGTGCTGACAGTTATCCGACGAGATTCCGTATAGGTTCAGCGCGATCAGTACAGCATCCTCGACTGGTACCTCATAACGAGCGGCCAGCCTGGCTATCTCATCCATCTCCAGCTTGGTGTTGGGCGTCGCTATAGGCATCCGAACCTGCCTTCGAATCGTGGACCAAGTCCCGCATGCATCGTGGGTCGGCGGAACTCCGCGGGTCTCCCACGAGGCCAGCCTGACAACCAAACCCCCTTGCTTGCGTCGATCTCTAAGGATCGGCAGTTTTACGCCGACGTGGGTGCCGGAGGCGGTCGGCGAGCCTGCGCGGTCGCGGTAGCCGTTGCCTTACGCCGACGGCCCCTCGCGCAGTTGAGCTGGGCGACCCGCGGAATTAAGCCTGACAGTTCTGAGAACTGACTCGACATCATCCTGATGCAGCACGTCTCGCCATGCCGCCCCATGTCCATCGACGAGAGCCGCTCAAGTCTCTCGAAAACATGGCTCGCTGTCGACCCCCATGGTGGGGGGCCACGATGGGGGGTAGCGGTCGCCGCTGCGGCAAGGATCATTTGAGGCACCGGCGCTTTCGGTAGGGCGCCGGACCGACTTGTCGCCAGCGACATAAAGTGATGGCATATCGATCAGAATCGTTCAGTTCGACGGGAGGTTGTCGTGGGCGTCCAGGTCGATCCGTCTTGGTGGACGTCGGGTGTCTGGGAGGGTCGACCGATCCGCGACTTCCTGGAGCGCCGTGACGTCGCCGCCACTTTCCGATTCCTGCATGCCCGTGGGGTCTCCTACGGCACCATCGCCGCGTTGGTCGGCGTGTCCGCGAATCGAGCCGCCGAGATCACCAAGGGCAAGCGTCAGGTAACGGCCTACGACGTCCTCGAACGCATCGCGGTCGGACTAGGTGTTCCCCGAGTCTGGATGGGCTTGGGCCAGGACGGGACGGGTGCGAGGCCCTCGATTGACGGGGAGGTGGAAGGTTCAGCGGACTTCCCACCAGTCGGGCGACCAGCAGGTGGCCCGCCCGATGAAGCGATCAACGCGCTCGCCCGGCTTCGTACCGGGCTGGACGAGGCGCTCGCCTCATCGACCGTCACTCCGCGACAACTTGATCTAATTGAGGAAGCGGCCGGCGAGCACATGCGGATCTATCCGGCAGCCCCGCCTGGGGTGATGCTGTCGCGGCTGGCCGCCGAGTGTGTCGAGGTGCAAATTCTGTCCCGGCGCAGACAGCCGGCGGCGGTTCAGGCACGGCTCTCCGGCACGGCGGCTCTGCTGGCGACCATGTGTGCCGACGCGCTCATGCGGCTTGGGGACGTCGACGAGGCACGCCTGTGGTATCGGACGGCGATCCACGCGGCAGATGACAGCTCGGACAGCCGGCTACGAGTGCTGGTCCGCGCCCAAGCGGCGATGCTGCCCTACTACTTCGGTGACCCCAGGCACACGGTCGTCCTGGCGGAGGCAGCGCTGGCGGTCACCGCGACGCCGTCGTCCTCAGCGGCGCTTGCTGCGGCGGGACGCGCCCGGGCGCTGGCCCGGCTCGGATCGGCCGAGCAAGCGCGGCAGGCGATCGTCCAGGCCCGGCAGTTGTTCGAGCAGGTCGGCGATGATGACAGTGACACCGCCTTCCGCTTTCCGGTGAAGCGCATGTTGTTCTACCTCTCCGGAGCGAGTACCTGGCTGGGCGACACGAGCGAGGCCTACCGGGTGCAGGACGAGGCACTGCGCCTCTACGGGCCGTCGCCTTCGGTGCCGATTGATCCTGCTCTCCTCGCGCTCGACCGATCGATGTGCCTGGTGCGTGACCGACGAGCGGCAGAGGCCGCAGCGTCGGCGCTCGACGCCGTCGCCACCCTGCCCGAGACACAGCGCACGGAGATCGTCCTGACGAGGGCCAGCGACGTGGTGTCGGCGATTCCGGCGAGACATCGCGGCAGCGAGACCACCGAGTTGACGGACTATGTGCGAGCCTGCCGGGAGCGCGCCCGTACGCTTGCTGCCGGAACTGCCGCGATCGATCCCTAGGGGCCCCATGTTCGTCGAAGCGCGAACACGTCCGGCGCTCGCCGAGGTGTGTCGTCGCCTGGAGTTATCCGACGCCGACGCTGTCCTGATCCGGCATCACACGAACGCGGTATATGCGGTCGGCGACGTGGTGGTCAAGATCGCCCCGGCGGAATTCGGCGTGGAGCGCATGAGCGCCGTGGTGGCCGTCGTGCGGTGGCTGGTCGGTCAGGGGTTCCCGACTGTTGGCCTCAGCTCGCGCCTGCCACAGCCCCTGCTGGTGGGCGAGCATGCTGTGACTGTCTGGCAGCGGCTCGATCCGGCGAACGACGCTCCGGTCACTATGGCCGAGTTGGGTACTCTGCTCCGGCGGTTGCACGCCCTGCCGGCTCCTCCGGTGAGCCTGCCGACCTTGGAGCCGGTGGACAGCATCCGGCGGTCAGTGCAAAGGTCGTCCATCCTCACCGCGAGGGACCGTGACCTGCTGCTGAAGCGTCTCGAGCCACTCGCGTCACGCTGGCGCGAGATGAGCTTCCCTCGGGGCGCGAGCCTGATCCAGTCCGATCCCCAGACGCGCAACGCACTACGCCGCTTCGACGGCACGCCAGTACTTGCCGACTGGGACGGCGCCGCCGTCGGTCCGCGGGAATGGGACCTGGCCACCGTCGCCGTGCACTGTCGCCGGTTTACCCCACCGGGCCCTGCCGCCTTCTCTGACTTCACCGCTACATACGGCTGGGATGTCACCTCGTGGCGCGGCTTCGAGGAGTTGTGCCAACTCCGCGAACTACAGATGATCGCCACCAACGCCCGCAAGTCCCGTCCCGGCACTGATGCAGAGGCCGAGGTGCTCCGCCGCATCATCGCCCTCAGACGGGGCGACCAGGACATCGTCCAGTGGCGCATCCTCTAACCTCCCGGGCCGGCTTGACGGTCGGGCAGTCAGAGCCCTCCGCTGGGACAGCCGTTCCGCCTTCAGTCGTCGGCGATACAGACCATGGGGCCGGGCCAACCAGCCTGACGTCGAATGTCACGGAGGGGGTTGCTCGTCGGCGTCGAGCCGACCCAGTGTTCGGCGGACATGCGCCTTGAGAAGTGGCTCTGCTCGCTGGATCGCCCGATGAACGGGGCTCTGCGGAGGATACCGGTGGAGGATTTCCTCGATGCGCTCGGCGAGCTCGAGACGTTGTCCCCGCGGTCCGACCGTGAGGTCTGCAGTGACGAGCGCGTCCATCAGGGGTCCCTCTTCGAGCGGAAAAACCGCGAGTTGGTCCGCCAGGCCGCGCTCAGCCGCTTCGATGCGGGCGCAGGTGTGATGGGCGACCAGCCCGACTAGCCGCAGCGGGTAGCCGTTACGTCTCAGGTATCGGGCGCCGTCGAGGGAGTGTAGGCCGGTGTCCACAAGGTCAGGCGCATAACCAACGTCGTGTAGCCAGGCGGCTGCCACCAGCAGGTCACGATCGGCCGGCACCACCGTGCTCGTCAGTTCCGTGGCCCGCTGGCCGACACCCTGGACGTGGGCCCAACGCTGGGCCATTTGTGGGAAGTCGAGCAGACGAGCAGCAAGATCCTTGGCGGTGGCCGTTAGGTCAGACACCCTCCGAACGTAGCCGCACAGCGGGCCGCCGCCCTACCAGCTCGGCGAGACGCTTGGGACGTCCCCGGGCCGGGAAACGCCCTCCGACGTCAGCCGATGTACGGCGCGGTCCGACCGTCGAGAGCGTGGTCGATACGCAGTCGCATTGAGGGATGGATGTCCAACTGGTCGAGTTCGGTGGGATTTACCCAGCGAACGTGACGCGACTCGCTGGAGGTCCTCAGATTCCCACCGACGGGTCTGGCGGTGAAGCACAGCGAGAATTGCTGGCGCACCTCACCGTCGTCGTAGGCCATTACATGGTGGGGATTGGTGTACGTGCCGACCAGGCCCGTGACCTCCACCTCGACGCCCGTCTCCTCGCGCACCTCCCGCACTACCGTGTCGGAGATCGACTCACCGATGTCGTGTCCGCCGCCAGGAAGAGCCCACAGGTTGTTGTCGGTGCGGTGGATCATCAACAACTCGCCGTGCTCGTTACGAACCGCCGCGACCACCGACGGCACCACGCTGTTGGCCTTGGGGGCGTCAGGGTCGTTGAAGAAGTCGCGGCGTGGCATCCGTCATCTCCCGTCGAACGCGGCGATCACCGCGTTGATGTCCGAGGTGCGCTTCGCATGGCTCCAAACCCGGTCAAAGCTGGTGAGGTAGTGGTCAACGACTCGGCCGCCAGGCACGCGCCGTAGGTGTAACACCGGGTTGTGAGCGGCGGTAGATCCATACACGTGGGTGTTGACCAGCATGGTTTCGTCCACCCGGAAGATGGACGCGTACAACGTCGTGTCGTGCAGCCGGACCTCCACGCCAGGGATGGCCAGGATGGGCTCGTAGTAACGCAGGCTCAGCAGCACCCGGTGGGCCAGCCCAACCCCGAAGCCCTCTTCGTCTCCCCGGCGACGCACTGCGACACCGTTCGGGTCGGCCAGCAGGACCCGTATTCGGCAACCTTGGCGGGCTCGCTCACCGAGTTGGGTGATGTCGTGAAGCTCGGGCAGAAACAACCCGGCGAAGACGAGGATGTCGACCGACTCCCGCGCCTGCTGGATCAGCGACCTCCACAGCTCTAGCGGCACCGCCGACCTGGACGGATAGAACTCGACCATCTCGGCACGCCCTGCGGACACCGTCCTGAGATCGTCCACCACCGACGGCCACAGATATGTCTCGTCTACACCCAGCAGGTCTGCAGCAGCAACGCGGTGAGCGCGGTGCGGAACGCGATCGCGGGTGATCCAGCGCTCCACGGTCTTCGGATCGACCCCGAGCAGCTCTGCGCAGCGCTGAGTAGTCAGCTCTCTTGCTGACACGGCTCCCCGCAGACGCTCGTTCGGCATCAGAGGCCGAGAGCTGACGAGGGACGCATAGGGGCGTTTATACCCCCTTCGAGACGTCCGCGAAAGTCCCTGACCGGCGGTGGCCGGATCCCCACGATCAGCGATCGGATGGCGGGGGCGCGGTTGGACGCAAGTAAGCCGCACATCTGTCATCGCAGAGGCTGACTCGCAGCAGCTCTCGCGTTGGCATCACAGCACGTTCGGGGGAGGACGCCTTGACCGCGATGGCCCTGAACACCGGCACCACCACGACCGCTGCGGTTAGGGGACAGACCACGAGGTATCCGGAGTGGCAGGCCAACGGCCAGACCGATCCGAGCTGGTGGATCGACGGGCACCTCGGGGGCCGGTCACTTGCCGAACTGCTGCGTCAGCGTGACATCGGGTCTCTGTTCCGCTTCCTCAAATCGCGGGGATGGAGCCAGGCGGCGATCGCCGCAGCCACCGGAACCACGGAGAACCAGGTTCGAGCGGTCATTCAGGGGCGCCAACGAGTCACCTCCTATGACGTGCTCGAACGGATCGCCGAAATGAATTGCTGCGCCATGTTCACGACGAAGATCCGGTCCCGCAAGGACCGGTACTCACCCCAGGCCGGAGGAAGACCATGACGACCACGCTGCTCCGCACGCACGGGCGGCCAGCAACCAGACCCGCCCGACGGCCGATGAGCAGGGCGGAGTGGGGCCGCGTCGGCGGAATGGCCGCCGTGGTGATCGGCCTGCACCTGCTCGGCTGGGGCACCTTGGCATTGCTGGTCGCACCCCAGCACTACATCGTCGGCACCCAGACGCTCGGCCTCGGTGTGGGATTCACCGCCTACACGCTCGGCATGCGGCACGCCTTCGACGCCGACCACATCTCCGCCATCGACAACACGACGCGAAAGCTCATGCACGAGGGGCAACGACCCCTGTCCGTCGGATTCTTCTTCTCGCTCGGCCACTCCAGCGTGGTCTTCGGACTGGCGCTGCTGTTGTCGCTCGGCCTGAGGAAATTCATCGGGCCCGTCCAGCAGAACGACTCCGCGCTCCACCACTACACCTCACTGATCGGAACGTCGATCTCCGGTGCCTTCCTCTACCTCATCGCCATCCTGAACGCCGTGATCCTGGTCGGAATCATCAAGGCGTTCCGTGCGATGCGCTCGGGCCCCTACGACGAGGCCGGCCTGGAGCAAAACCTCACGAACCGGGGTCTCATGAACCGGGTGTTCGGCCAGTTCACCAGATCCATCACCAAACCCTGGCACATGTACCCCCTGGGAATCCTGTTCGGGCTGGGCTTCGACACCGCGACGGAGGTCGCCCTACTCGTGCTCGCCGGCACCGCCACCGTCGCGGGGCTGCCCTGGTACGCCCTGCTCTGCCTGCCAGTCCTGTTCGCGGCCGGGATGTCCCTGCTGGACACCATCGACGGATCGTTCATGAACTTCGCCTACGGCTGGGCCTTCTCGAACCCGGCCCGCAAGGTCTACTACAACCTGACCGTCACCGGGCTGTCCGTGCTCGTCGCGGTGCTCATCGGCACCGCTGAGCTGCTGTCGGTGCTGTCCGGACAGCTCGGCCTCTCGGGCGGGTTCTGGTCCTGGAACGCGAACCTCGACTTCAACACCCTCGGGTTCGGCGTCGTCGGCCTCTTCGTGATCACCTGGGCGGTGGCCATGCTGGTCTGGCGGTACGGGCGCATCGAGCAGAAGTGGTCCCCGCAATCGGGCACTCTCACGGACAACAACAGCTGACCCTCTGATGGTCATACGGTGCCTGCGAGCGCGATGGCGGGTGGACGGGACCGTCCAACCCGTCCGCGGGCTGCGCTGACCGCAAACGCCGCCCAACTCCCCCGTTCACCTCAGACAGCGTGTCAACCTCACATGCCAGGCCAGGAGCGCCGGCTGTCAAATGCCCAGGTAGGGCAGCTGCCCCCGTCGGAACCGCAGCCGCTACGCACCCCACCAGTCGCGCTGGTCATCGTCTCGCACGCGGCGACCCGCAGCAGCGGCTCTGTCGACGCAACGCCGCCTCGCCAGCCGGGTGCAGCGCCTCAGCCACCAACCGAAGCCCCAGCCCGATTGTCGACCTGATTGACGGACACCGAGCAGAACATCTCAAGTCCCGACCTCGGACACCCGCAGGTCGGCGCCGGCGCTCAACGTTCCGCCGACGAGGGGCCCCGCTCCGTCTCCCGCACCCGCCCAGGCCGGGTCGCCAACCCGGCCAACGGCGACCCGGCAATCGGCACCCGTTCCCCGGCTCACCCAAACCGACCGCCGCCGAGGCGAGGCCCGACTCTCGAACAGCTAAAGGAGCGGGTCGCGGACGAGACCATCAGGCGGACCCGAAGGATCAACACGCCCCACGCGACTCGGACGTAGCGAGCACCCCGTCGAAGGCCACCAGCGCAATCGGCGAACCTGCGGGGGTACGTTGCGATACACCCGGCACTGACACCCAGGACGGCGTGCTCGAAGTCGACTCCTCCGATCACCGCCCAACTTGCCCCCGGCGTTGCTTTACACAGGCGAACGCGGGCCGCCCCGGAAGTACCCGCGGCTGGCCCGCTGCCACAAACTGCCGCCGACCGTCGTCTGCCGCAACTACTCAGTGGCAGCGCCCGGCGGCTCAGCCACAGCCGGGAAGCCCCTCCACCGTTGGACGTTCGGCAGCGCCGGCGCCACCCAAGCCCGCTGGAGCGGGCCGGGGGTCACCGGGCGATCGGGACCACGTACGGGAAGGAGTCGGAGCGGGCGTCCTTCGTTGTGTCCGGGGTAAGCCCGGAGTTGATGCCCGTGTTGACCACGAGCGACATCATCACCTCAGCGACGTTGTCCGCCATCGTCCGCCCGTTGACCTTCGCGAAGCCGTAGTTCGCCGGCGTGCCCACCTCGTAGGACAGCACGTCCGGGTAAACCCACTTCGCCACGCTCCAGCCGTACGCCTGCGGGTCTTTGGATGTGCCGCCAGCAGCTACGGCGCCGGCGACTGCCTTAGCGATCTCGGCGCCGTCCTGCTTCAAGTCGTCGCTCGGGTGACGAGTGTTCGCCGGGTTCGAGAAGTCGGTGTCGTGGGGCCAGAAGATAGGCCACATCATCGGGTGGCCGGCCCGGTTGATCTGCCGCCAGCCACCGGCATCGGTGGCAAGCTTGGTAACAGCCCACACACCGATGGTCGTACCGTCAGAGAAGGCCGATTCCTCGATAATCTCCAGGACGATCGTATCGACGGTGGTGTTGGCGAAACTGTTCTTCGCCTGCTCCGGCTTCCACGTCGACCGGTCCAGCTTCGTACCCTTGGCGACCGCGCCGTTGACGGTGGCGAGCAGATCCAGGTCGACGTAGAACGGGTCGGTGATCCGCCCAGCCCACACCCGCAGACGCTGCCCGGCCGCCACTTCCTCGCCCGTGCGACCCTGGGCCACCACTAGGCCCGTTGCGGCGTCGTCACGCGCTTCCGCGCCAGTCAGGACGGCGACGGTCAGATCCTGCCCCTGGCCGTCGAACTCGCCAAAGGTGACCCGATAGGTCAATTCCTCCTTCGTCGATCCGTTGATGAGGAGCTTGAACTCGTACCGGCCCTCGTGATGGAAGCCCGGCTGGAGGTCGACGTTCGTGACCGAGCTGTTCACATTCATCACCAGCACAGTCCCCCGCTCGCCGGGGAAGACATACAGGTCGTCAAGGTAGAGCTGGCCGGTCTGGGCGGCGTGCGGAGTGTCAAGGTGATGCGACATCGTCGGCTCCTGAGAACTGCGGCGGCAAGACAGGCCGAAGCTAATCCAAGGACCAGCGGCAAACGGTCGTTTCGCGGTATTTCAACCAGCTGTCACCCATGGGTGGATTCGGCTTGTTGATCTTCCAACCGGGGCAGATGCTCTCCGCAGGCACCATCGCGCGGCTTGTGGCCGGGCAACTCCCGACACCGGTGGAGCAACAACGTGGACGACTCCGTTGTCAGTCATCTAACCGCGACTTGCATGCGGACCGACGAGCGCGCCAGCATCGGCCATGGCGAATCGGGCAAGTTTCCGGGCCGCTGACACCGTTGACACTGTGGTAGAGCTGCCTCCCCGCAGCTCGGGACAGATGCCCGGCATAACGAGGTCGCTCGTCGGCTCGTCGAGGCAGTCAGGCCGATCCACGCTTCGGTGGTTGATATCGTCTCTGGCACCGGTGCGGTCAGTGCCCAGGGTTGGGAAGTGCGCATCGATGGGTATCATGTGCCGCGAAACGCTCGTCAGACGGGTCTCGACGGAACTGAGCAACTCCGGCTCGGCTCCACGCAGCGTGTGGACCGGTGACGCGATGGACCACGACGCGGCCGGCTAGGCCAGTGTCATCCCGGGTGCCGGCATCGTGACGCCGGGCGCGACGGCGGCGTACGCCCCGACCACGCGGTACATCGGCATGACCGGGACCGACCCACAGGCACGCCCGCCAGCGCCTTCGACGTCTACGCCGCGGGTAACTGGGTGATGAGCCGGTTCAACGTCGACGTGCCGGCGGGTGGCTCGTACACCCTCACCCGCAAGCTCGTCGTCACCCCGGGCACCGACGCGGTCGGCATCCTCGACGGCGTTCTCGCGCCGTAACCCACACGCGCCCCACCACACGGGGCCGGCCCGATTCCCACCGGGCCGGCCCCGTGCAGGCATTCAGCGACTCAGGAAGTTGCCGCGGGGCGCCGGACGAACAGCACCGTCGGGACCACCATGACGAGCAGGACGACGCCGCCGACGAGCCAGCCGAGGTGAAGGGCGTCGGTGAAGGCTCGCGGCGCGGCCAGGGAGAGTGTGTGTGCCAGCGGGGCCGGGAGTTGACCCGTGCTGCCGCCATGTGCGGCTCCCGCGACGACCGTTTCGGCCGTGTCGGACGGAACTCCGGCCGTCACGAGCTGCTCGTGCAGGTACTTCGGGAAGCGGGTCGTCGCCAGGGTGCCGAGGATGCTCGGACCGAGCACGCTGCCCAGCTGGCGGAACATGTTGACCGAGCCGGCGGCCATGCCGGCCTGTAGCGGTGGCACGCTGTTGACGGCGGCGGCGGTCGACGGCGCCACCAGCAGCGCCGAACCGACGCCGGCGGCGACCAGTCCCGGCCACATCGACCCGTACCCACTGAACGGGCCGACCGTCACCAGCGCGAGGGCCCCGGCGCCCATGAGGACGAGCCCCGCGGCGAGCACGGGAGCGATGCCGACGCGGCGGGCCAGGCGTCCGGCGAGTGCGCTGACCGCGACGTAGGGGACGAACATGGGGAGCATCTTCACCCCGGCCTCCAGGGCGCTCGCGTGGGCGATCCGTTCCAGGTAGAGGACCGTGAGCAGCGAGATGCCAACGAAGCCGAACATGGTGGCGGCGCTGATGGCCATCACGGTCGCGAACGAGGCGCTCTTGAACAGCCGCAGGTCCAGCATGGGGTCGTGGTGGCGGAGTTCGAGCCGGACGAAGGCCACCAGCGAGACGGCGAAGACCACGTAAGCCACGATGATCGTAGGGCGGCCGTAGCCGCTGGCGCCGCCCTGGATGATGGCGTAGGTCGCCGAGGCGATCGCGATGGTGCCCAGCAGCACGCCGGCGGGATCGAGTCGTCGGGTCGGGTGCTTGCTCTCCGCCACGAACAGCGGGGCGAGCACGAGGGCGAGCGCCCCGAGGACGAGGTTGGTGAGGTAGACCGTGTGCCAGGGGGCCTGGCCCAGGAGCGCGCCTGCCGTCAGCGGCCCGATCGCCAGCCCGAGGCCGGCGCAGCTGGCCCAGACGCTGATGGCGCCGGCCCGCTCGTGGTGGTCGGTGAAGGCGTGACTCACGATCGACAGGCTTGACGGCAACACAGCCGCCGCGCCGAAGCCCATCACGGCCTGGGCCGCGATGAGCAGACCCGCGTTCGGGGCGGCGACGGCGAGCGCGCTGCCGAGCGTGAAGAGAGCGACGCCGTAGCAGAAGACCCGCCGCCGCCCGAGCAGGTCGCTCAGCGTGCCGGCGGAGAGGACCAGGCTCACCACGGCAAGGCTGAAGGCGCTGCTCACCCAGACCAGCGTGCTGGCGGACATGTGCAGGTCGTCCTGTATCGGGGGCAGTGCCGAGATCGTCGACGACACGTTGACGAAGGTCATCATCACGCCCAGGCAGACGACGATGAGGGCGAGCCATCGTCGCCGTGCCTCGGTCGTGGGCGCCGGGTTGGGCGCTGCCGCGGTGTTAGGCTGGCTAGTGGAAACCATAGCCAGAACGGTAGCACCCCTGGCTATGCAAACGTCTAGCCAGAGGGGGTGTGGTAGCCATGACACAGCCCGCCGGGCCGGCCGGGCCCGACACCGACGCCGTCATCGCCCTGACCGGCCGCTTCGCCGATCGCGACGCGTGGCAGGCGGAGGGCTGGTGCCGCATCGAGCACGCTCTGGAGCTGATCGGCACCCGGTCGGCGATGATCCTGATGCGCGAGATCTACTACGGTGGCCGGCGCTTCGACGAACTGGCCCGGCGTACCGGCCTGACCGAGGCGGTGGCCGCCAAGCGGCTCAAGCAACTGGTCGCCGACGGTATGCTGCAGCGACGGCCTTACCAGGAGCCGGGCAAGCGGACCAGGTACGAGTACGTCCTCACCGAGCTGGGCCGAGAACTCTTCCCCGTGCTGGTAGCCCTGATGCAATGGGGTGAGCGGCTCGGCCGCGACGGCGGCGTCGAACTCGTGCACGCCGGCTGCGGGAGCCCGCTCGGCGTCGTCGTGAAGTGCGCAGAGGGGCACGAGGTGGCACTACCCGACACCGCGGCTCGGCTGGTGACGGACGGAAACGGCACCGACCTCCCATAAGTGGACCGGCTCTCAAGGCCAGCTAGGGATGCCCGCGGTCCGGCCACCAACCACGCGCATCCCTTCAATGAAGTGCTTGTGAAGCCGGGTCTCGGCGGGTCAGCTCGATCGCGACGAACCCGAGGCAGACTGCGGCCAGTGCGGCGAGGGCGCTCAGCACCGGTCGTTGAGCGGTGGCAAGTGACACGGACACGTCCCAGGTGATCCGCCCGGCCGCGTCGGCGAGAGACCTGCAGCAGGGCGTCGACATCCTCAAGCGGGCCACGGCTTTCTTCGCGAGGGAGACCCGGTGAACGTGTATCCGTTCATCGAGGCGGAGCAGGCCGGCAAGCACAACGTCAAGCGCGCGTGTGAGCTGTTGAAGGTCTCCCGGTCCGCCTACTACCAGCACGCCCGCGGCGAGCAGTCCACCCGCGCCCGCGTCGACGCGCAGCTCACCGAGCAGATCATTGCCGTGCACGCGGCCTCGAACGGCACCTACGGCGCTCCCCGCATCCACGCCGAACTGGCCGCCGTCGGACGGCGGCACGGCCGCAAACGCATCGCCCGCCGGATGCGTGAGGCCGGCGTACGCGGCAGGAGCCCACGCCGCTGGAAGACCACCACCATCGCCGATCCGAACGCCTGGCAGCGGCCGGACCTCGTAGAGCGGGACTTCACCGTCGATGCGACCGCGGTAGACACCCGCTGGTGCGGCGACATCACCTACATCAACACATGGGAGGGCTGGCTCTACCTGGCCACCGTCATCGACCTGGCCTCCCGCCGCGTCGTGGGCTGGGCGGTGGCCGACCACCTCAAGACCGACCTGGTCGACGCCGCTCTGTCCGACGCCCTGCAACGGCGCCGACCCGCCGACGGTCTCGTCTTTCACTCCGACCGCGGCTGTCAATACACCAGCGCCCAGCACGCCCGCCTCGCCAAGCGGCACGGCGTACGCCTGAGCGTGGGCCGGCGCGGGCAGTGCTGGGACAACGCCGTCGCCGAATCGTTCTTCTCAACCCTGAAAACGGAACTGATCCACCGGCAGGCCTGGCCCACCCACAAAGCCGCCCAGCAGGCAACATTCGAGTACATCGAAGGCTGATACAACACCCGTCGCCGGCACTCCAGCCTCGGCTACCTCAGCCCCGCCGCTTATGAAGGCGGCACCACCATCAGCCTGCTACCTGCTCTCAAGGTAGCCTAAAGATCAACTTATCGACCCTGTCCGTCGAAACTGGTCAAGCCCAGAAGCTGCTCCGGCCTGGCCGTCTCCGGCGCCGATGTCGCCTTCCTCGACCAGCACCGGGAGGGTGGACGGTACCGCTGGGACATTCGTCGAGCCCGCCGAGACAGCAGGGTCGTGGTCGAAAAGGAACGCGAGCAGCTGCTGCTGCCAGACGGCCGGCGACCGTCAGGTTGGGCGCGTGGAAAGGTCGGCCGTGACGAGATGCTGTGGCTTCAGGTCGACGGCGATCGCCGGCGTTGGTACCGCTACGAGATCGATGCTTAGGTCCGCCACCCCCTAGGCATCCGAACTGATCGGCCGTGCCCCGACCGGGCATCACCCTGCGTGACGCTCGTCAAGTGAAGCTCGAAACACGGTCTTGCCGGATAGCCGGTCGCCGGTACCGCACCAGCCCAGCGCCTGGCGCGGGCGGCTTCTAACCTGCTGCTGCCCGATCGGATTTGGGCTGGCCTTGAGGTGTCTCAGGCCAGACGGATATCGGTCAGGTGTGTGTCAGGCGTTCGGCATGGTCTGCCTCTTCGGGGGTCACCTCGCTGGGCCCGCTGGACCGAAGCCGCCAACGGGTGACCGTCTCGTCCGGGCCTAGCAACTCTCCGCGGGACAGGGTGTCGTTGATGCGCTGGCGTACCAGGTCCTCGGCGTCCGGCTCGGCGGCGAACAGTGTCCGGAGGTGGACCAGGTCGCCGACCCGCTCGGTCTGGGTGTGGTGTGCCGCCAGCGGGCATGGCGGTTGATGGTCCCAGTGACCGCAGAGCCCGACGGTTATGGCCGCTCCCGGCGCCCGGATGTCGCCATCCGGCTCCAGCACGAGGACCGCCTCGTGCACGAACGCTTGGCGCATGGAGGCCAGTATGCCGGGCCCACGTTCTCTGGCCGAGCCCGGCCGCCGATCGTGCATCGCCGTCCGGGTCGCGTCCGCGTCCGGTCCGTCGGCCGGCTGCGGCGCACTCAGGGCGCCGTAGTTCGACGGTTGGCGCCCGGCAACTCGGTCGCCTTCCGGGCCTGCAAGCCGTTTGGATTTCAGCGCATCTTCTGCATTGCTCGGATGACGTCCTGCCGCAGATGCACCGCTTCTTCGTCCCGGTCACACAGCAGTAGGACCTTGAACGGGACGACCTTTCCCTCCGGTTGCCCGAGGGGGCTGGCCCAGTGGTGAACTGCCTTGGCGAGGATACGGAAGAGTGTATGCCGGTCGTGGGAGCTGTCCGGCAGCAGCTGGGGCGCGTTGTCGATGATCACCAGGTAGCCGTCCGCCGGCAGCCGGTGCAGATCTCTGAGGCAGTCGGACAGTGCGTTCCAGTTCCAGCCGAAGTAGCTGGGAAAGAGCAAGGCGTCCGAGAAGTCGTAGGAAACCTGGTCGGCATCCACCATCCTCGTGCCGTCAAGGCGGGCGACCACGAATCTGCCGGACGCCGGTAGCACAGCGGCTAACTCCACCAGCGAACCACGCGAGCAGACCACGAGCGGTTTCCGTGGAGCGATGCCACGCTTTGTCCGTCATCCTGTCCACCTCGATCGACGTCCTCCACAGCAACTACGGCATAATGTGCCAGACCGCCCAGCACTTGGTCCCGGCGGTGGCCACCCCGCAGGCCCGCGTACGTTTGGTGGTGATTCGGACTCTTCGTGGTCGGGGTTTTCGCCGCCGGTGTGCCGAGCGACAGGTTGTGGCGGACGTGATCCGGGCCCGGGTCTCTCATCGTGCCTTCTACGGGCGGACGCGCGATCGTGGCCGGCAGCCATCCGAGCAGGTGCGGTGCTGCTCGCGACGCTGCGGAATGCCGCCGACCGGTGACCGTCGGAGGTCAGAGGTAGCTGACGCCGGTCAGTTCCGCGGCTGCCGCCCACAGCCGCCTGCCGGCAGCCGGGTTGGCGGCCTCCCGGCTGAGTCGGGCCTCGGTGACCCTGCCCCGCGTCTCCCAGAGCCTGGACGGGCCGAAGAACTGGCCGCCCCGCACACCGGGCTCGGTCGCGGCCCGCAGCTGCGGCAGCGCGCCCTGCTCCACCGGCTGGGTTATCGGCAGCCCGGCCCACGCGATCAGCCGCCCGAACCGGCCACGGTGCTCCCAGGCACGCGGAGTCAGGTTGGTGCGGGTGAGACCGGGGTGGGCCAGTGCGCTGACGATCGGCGCTCCGGCGGCGCGCAGGCGGCGGTCCAGTTCGATGCCGAAGATCGTGGTGGCGAGCTTGGACCGGCCGTAGGCGGAGGCTGCCCGGTAGTTGCGTTCGAACATCAGGTCTTCGAAGTCCAGGTGCGCGTTCTTGTGGGTGATCGAGCTGAGACTGACCACGCGGGCTTCCCCCGCCGCGGCCAGGTTTCCGAGCAGCAGGCCGGTCAGCGCGAAGTGGCCCAGCATGTTGGTGGCGAGATGCAGCTCGAATCCGTCGGGGGAGGTGCGGCGTGGGCCAAGCAGCACCATGCCGGCGTTGTTGACCAGCAAATCGATCGCCGGGTGGTCGCCGGCCAGCTTCGCCGCGAAGGCCCGCACGGAGGAGAGGGAGGCCAGGTCCAGCTCGCGCACCTCCACGTCGCCGCCGATCCGGCGGGCGGCCTCCTCGCTGGCGGTGGTGTTGCGAACGGCGAGCACGACGTGGGCGCCGTGGCGGGCCAGTTCGGTGGCGGTGACCAGGCCGAGGCCCGAGTTCGCGCCGGTCACGACGGCTACCCGGCCACGCTGGTCGGGGATGAGATCGGCGGTCCATCCGGTCATCTGCTGCTCCTGGAGGTGTCGGTACGTTGGCCCACCGACGTTAGGAGCGGTTCGGGCGGGTTCGGTCGTGCTCGGTTGCCTAGGTCTGCCGGACCTACCTTCGGTGGTCCGGGCCGCTGCACACTTGCGGCATGAGCAGCGTTCATCCGTACGCTCGGGAACTCGGCGACTTCCTACGCGCCCGGCGTGGCCGGCTGCGTCCCCGCGACGTCGGCCTGGAGCCGGGCGGCCGGCGCAAGGTCACCGGGCTGCGGCGCGAGGAGCTGGCCCTGCTGGCCGGGCTGAGCACCGACTACTACCAGCGGATCGAGCAGGGCCGGGAGGTACGCCCGTCCGACGACGTCCTGGACGCGCTGGCCGGCGCGCTCAGCCTCGATGACAAGGAACGCCGGCACCTGTTCACCCTGGCCCGTGCCGCCCGCCGGTCGGCACCCGCAGCGGTGAACCGCGATCCGGAGCGGGTCCCGGACAGCACCCGGCGCCTGTTGCGGGTCATGGACACCCCGGCGGTCATCCTCAGCCGGCATCTCGACCTACTCGACTGGAACCCGATGGCGCAGGCGCTGCTCGGCGACCCGGACGCCTACCCGACCGACCGGCTCAACATGCTCCTGCTGCTGTTCGACGACACGCTGACCGGCGAGCGGAGCTGCCCGGACTGGGAGCAGCAGGCCCTGGACTACATCGGCATGATGCGCGCCGCCGTCGCTACCGACCCCACCCACCCACGCGCCACCGCGATCGTTGGCGAGTTGAGCATCCGCAGCGACCAGTTCCGGCGGCTGTGGGCTCAGCACGACGTACGCGACTCGGTCAGCGGCACCAAGACCTTCCGGGTTCCTGAGGTAGGCGACATCGCCCTGGACTGGGACACGTACCCCCTGCCGGGCAATCCCGGCTCCGTCATGCTCGTCTTCACCGCCGAACCGGGCAGCGCCGACGCGGACCGGCTGCAACTGCTGGCATCGTTGCACGCGACCCGCTCAGCGCTCGGCAACAAGCACCCCTCCCAAACGCGCGGGACCGCCGCCCGCCGCACCCCCAGCGGGACACCATGATCGGTGCGCTCATACCTCGTACGGCGCTGACGAAGCCTGATGCTCCGGGTGCTGCAACGCTCACCCGGCATTCGGTGTGCTCGTCAAGCGACAGGTTCGGGGTCGGACCCACGCCGAAGCCGTAGCCGGGGTTCGGTCGACCCGTCGACGGAATCGTGGTGGAGCCCGCCGCCGAGGGCTACCGCCGGAGAATCATCCCTGTCGATGCAAGGCTGACTCGGGTCACCGGCGCGCGAAGGGAGGCCATGGCATGGAGGATCTGCATGCTCGTGGACGGGAGACCTTCAGCCACCTCGTCCCGGACGGCGAGCGGCGCGGTGACGGGCGCGACCTCGTGCTGTTCGGGCGGGACAATGCGCGTGTCATCGCGAGCCGCGCCAGGTCACACGGCGGCAAGCGGCCCAGCGGATGGACCTGGCCTCTCCGCACGATAGGGTGCGACGCTGTTCTGCTCACCAACTCTGGTTGGGCACGCCCGGGGTTGGATCAGGTCACCGGGCGGCCATGTGCGTCGGCGAAGCGGCGGAGGACGGGAACCTCCCGCCCTCCGCCGTGGTCACTGGGTGAGTTCGGCGACTTGCTCGGCCGTCAGACGCAGCTCCTCGGGCGCGGAATCGGTCCGTGCCCGGGCGGCGGCGGGTGGGTCGGTGGGCCGGCGACGATGCCAGTCCGTCGTCGCCTGGTACGCGGCCACCACGGACAGCAGCCGGTCCTCGGCGTACGGCAGTCCACCGAGGATGGTGCCGATCGGCACTCCGGCGCTGGTGAACCCGATCGGGAAGGCGATCTCCGGCAGACCGAGGATGTCGAAGGGCACCGGGTCGGTCTGCACCACGACGTCACAGGCGTCGAACAGCTCGTCGAGCACCCGCTCCAGCAGCAACAGCTTGGCCCGCTGACCGGTGAGGAACTCGTTGCCGCCCAGCAACGCGCCCTGCAGCCAGCTCGTCACTGACACGCCGAAGCCGCGCAGGTTGTCACGCAGGTAGGGCATGAACGGCTCGCTGCGCTCCGGCAACCGGATGTTGTTGAACATGCTGGCGGTGAGTTGGCTCCAGCCCTCCGGCAACGGCACGTCCACCAGCGCCGCGCCGGGGATCTCGGCGAGCTGGGCCAGATACGCCTGGCGGGCCAGCGCGGTGGCCGAGGTGCCGTTGGCGAAGCCGGGCAACACCCCGATCCTGGTGTTCCAGCGCAGCCTGACCCGGTTGCGCCGGTACACCGGGGTAGCCGCGTCGATCAGGTTGGGCACCTCGGGCAGCCCCTGACTACGCGGGTCGGCCGGGTCCTCGCCCGCCATCGCGGTCAGCATGATGGCGGCATCCTTGGCGTCGCGGGCCAGCGGCCCCGGATGGTCCCGGGTGTAGGAGAGCGGGATGACGCCGGCCGCCGAGACGCGGCCCATGGTCGGCTTGAGCCCGGTCAGGGCCTGAGCGTTCGACGGCGAGGTGATGGAGCCACCGGTCTGGGTGCCGATGCCGGAGGTCGCCATGCGGCCCGCCACCGCGGTCGCGGTGCCGGTGGACGACCCGCCCGGGTCAGTGTTGCGGTTGGTCGGCGTCCAGGCGTTCACCGTGGTGACCACCCCCGCCGGCGTGGTGGCCCGGGTGGTCGCCAGCGGTCCCATCTGTGTCTTGCCGAGGACGATCGCGCCGCCCGCCTTGAGCCGGGCCAGGGCGGTCGCGTCGTACGGCGGCACGAAGTCCTGGAACAGGAAGGAGTTCGCGGTGGTGCGGACCCCCTCGGTGTAGAAGTTGTCCTTGATCGCGAGGGGAATCCCGTGCAGCGCCCCGCGTCGAGGCCCACGGGCCGCGGCGCGTGCCGCCGCGATGGCCGCGTCGGCGAGGACCAGGTTGAAGGCCCGATAGACGCCGTCGTACGCGGAGATGCGCGCCAGGTACGCCTCGACCAGACGCTCGGGAGTGAGCTTGTTGGCCCGGATGAGCCAGGCCGCCTCGGCGATGGTCAGCTCGGTCGGATCAGCGATCGCCTCCGGGCGAGGCTGGACATAGGCGTTGGGCTGGTCCAGCGCTCCGTTCTTCACCGGACGCCGGGTGGCCGACGGCCCGCTGGCCACCGCCACCGAGGGGACGGCGACAGTCGCGCCAGCGGTGGAGACGACAGCCAGCGCGGCAGCGCGGGCCAGGAAGGCCCGACGATCGACCGAACGGTCGAGGGGTTCGACAGTCATCACTTCCGCCATTCCGTGCTGGTCGCCGGGTACAGGATCGGCACACGTTGCTGTGACAACGCCGCCGCGAGCCGGGGATCGGTGTTGCCGGCGGCGGGCAACTGGTAGGCGGCGAGCCCGGCGACGGTGCCCCGCACGAACGAGCGGAGCGAGGCGAGTACCGAGTCCCGGCCGGGGGAGCCGGTCTCGGGATCGGGGGTGGTGCCAGGCGAGAGCTGGTCGAGATCTATGCCGAGGGCGGCCAGCCGTGCCCGGATCAGGACGTTCAGTTCAGCATCGGTTGGCGGAGTGGGGGCCATGGTGCTCCTCTCGGGCAGGCGGGTCACCGCTTTCCGGCGAAGTGAGCCGAACCTAGGCCGACTCCGGTGTGGGGATAGGACCCCGCGACAGAAATTGAGAGATCATTGAGCCTGCCGACAGACCGGCATCACCAGGACCGATCGGTCCTGGAGTGCCCAGGCAGCGAGTCACGGCGATGCTGCCTCGCCACATTCTGCGCACGGATGTTGACGGCGTGGGTATCAGTGTCGGTGGTGGACTGTCGCCGTCCGAAGGGCGTGCCGTGCGGCGGGCGCCGCTTTGCGTCAGGTTCTGAAGGGCCGCTGTCTCGGGGCGTTGTCCGCCGCGAGCGGGAGACTGCGCAGCGACAGAGTGCTCGGTGGAGGTAGGGCCCCGTGAGCCGCCTCAGCGCGGAACGACTGGAGCAGGTACGCCACCAGGCGGCGGGAGGCGGCGCTGTCACGCGGCAGCGCGGTGACCAGACCGCAGTGGGCCAACAGGGCCACGGCGAGGTCAGAAGGGTGGAAGTCGGCCCGTAACGCGCCCGCTGCCTGGGCTCTGCGGACCAGGGTCAGGAGGTCCCGCTCGGCCTGTTCTCGGGCCTGCGCGTGTTCCACCCTGCTGTCCGGGAACGCCGCGACGAACGCGGCCGAAAACCCCTGCTCCTCCCGCTGAAGCTCGCAGGCGGTCTCGACCAGGCGCTGGAAGCCCCGCCAGGGGTCGGGGTCGGCCAGCGCCTCGGTGAGCGCTCGGGCACAGGTCTCCATCTGCTGCGCGAACGCGGCCCGCACCAGGGCATCCCGGGTCGGAAAACGCCGGTACAGCGTCGCTACGCCGACCCCGGCCCGGCGGGCCACGGTCGCCATGGGCGCGTCGATCCCGTGCTCGGCGAAGACCGCGCGGGCGGAGACGAGGATGCGCTCCTGGTTGCGCCGGGCGTCGGCCCGCAGGCTGGCCGGACCCGCGATCCGAGAGGATTCCTCCACCACTGTTTCTCACCTCCGGCCAACCGGACGATGTCGTCCACTTATTAGCCTACGCTCGGCGCCGGGCTCCCCGCAGGGCCACTGGTGGCGAAGGTGAGAACGATGGACGACCGCATGATGAGAGCAGTGCTTTTCGACCGCTTCGGCGGCCCCGAGGTGCTGTACGTGGGCCGGATACCACGCCCCGAACCGGCGCCCGGCGAGGTACTCGTGCGGGTGCGCGCGTTCAGCATCAACGGCGGCGAACTGGCGGCCCGTTCCGGCAGCCTCCGTCTCTTCACCGGCCGGAAGTTCCCGCAGCGGGTCGGGTTGGACCTCACCGGCGAGGTCGCCGCACTCGGCGCCGGCGTGACGGACTTCGCGGTCGGCGACCGTGTGTGGGGCATCGTGGGCCGTACCGGATTCGGCAGCGCCGCCGAGTACGTGACAGTCCGCGCCGAGCGGCTCGGCCGGGTCCCGGACGGACTGGATCTGGCGGCAGCCGCCGCACTGCCGGTGGCAACCACGGCCATCACGGCGCTGCGTGACAAGGCCCGGCTGCGCCCCGGCGAACGACTGCTCGTATGCGGCGCTGCCGGCGGCGTCGGCAACGCCGCCGTGCAGCTCGGACGGGCATATGGCGCCGAGGTGACGGCCCTGGCCCGCGCCGCCAACCTCGACTTCGTCCGCACGCTCGGCGCCCACCACGCCATCGACCACCGGACCGTCCCGCCGAGGGAACTGGGCCTGTTCGACGTGGTCCTCGACACCGCGGGCACCGACCTGCGGGCCTTCCGGCGCCTGCTGACACCCGGCGGACGCATGGTCACTATCGCCTTCGACCTGGCACGGCCCGCCGCCTCACTCAGCTACATCGCCGCCAGCGCCGTACACGGAGGCGGCCGGGTGCGCTTCTTCAGCGGCAACCCCACGCGGGCACTCTTCGACGACCTCGCCCGCCAGGTGGCAGAGGGTGGACTGCGCCCGGTGGTGGACAGGTACTTCTCGTTGGAGGAGACAGCGGCGGCACACCGGGCGCTGGAGGCGGGCGGAGTGCGAGGCAAGTACGTGGTCAGGGTCGACTGAGGTCCGTTGCACCGTGCTGGTCGCACTGGTCCAGTTGCGGGCGTAGGTCGGTCCTGGCGGTGCCGGTGGCTGGATCGTAGGGGTAGGAGAGGTGCTGGTGGGTCATCAGCCAGGCGCCGTTCCTGCGCTGGAAGATGCGGGTCCCGCGGGACCAGCTGTCTACGGCCTGGCCGTCCGCGGGTGTCACCTGCACATGGTTGAGGCCCCAGGCGACGGCGAGGTCGCCGTCGACCACGATTCTCAGGTCGGGAACGTTCCATGTGACGGTGCTGTCGCCGGCCGCGTCGAGTCCGGCCTTGCATACCGCGCGGACGGCTTCGACTCCGACATGTTGCAGCGGCTGGTCGTGTTCGTACGAGACGACGTCGTCGGCGATGGGCGCCATCAGGCCGTCGAGGTCCTTGCTGGCTGTGCTGCCGAACCAGCGCTGGTGCAGCCGGCGCAGCTCCCGTTCGGCAGCATGGTCCCGCTCGGGGATCGGGTCCGCCGCGGTGGGCGCGTCGGTGAGCGGGAAGGAGTGGTGCTCGTGGGCGACGACCCACCGCCCGGCCTGCTTGCGCAGACCGATCGTCAGCCGTAGACGGTTGTGCGGATCGTCGGCGAAGTCGTGCTCGGTGCCGCAGCGCAGCAGGGCGTACGCGAAGGCGACGTCGTCGCCGGCGGTGATCTCCAAGGACTCGATCTCGAACGAGGCGCCTTGGGCCTGCCACTGGAAGAATGGTGGCCACGTCTCGCGGTAGGCGTCGAGGCCACGCACTCCCTGATGCGGTGGCGGCACGTCGAACATGACGATGTCGTCGGTGTGGTCGGCGAGGACGCCGGTGAGATCGCCGTGATGGACCGCGTCGGCCCAGCGCTCGATCAGGGTGCGGATCTGCTCCTCGTTGGTAGCCATGGCGGGCTCGGGTCCTTCCGGGTTGATACGTCCGTCAGGAGTACAACCCCGGCCGGTCGGCAAACTCATCGCGCGCCCGCGTGTCACTTCCAGCCAGTTGGTCTGGCAACCCGAAGGTCGGGAAGTCGGCATCGAGGAACGAGACCACCTCGGCCACCTGCCGGCCGCGCAGCGCCAGCAGATCCAGACCCGCCGGGACGTACCCGCCCCGCTCGTCGCTCCACAGGTACGTGCCGAACGCGAGCTGCCCATTCGCCCGCACCGGCAGGAACCGCCAGCGATGCCGCAGTACCGTGTCGACCAGGAACCCGCGGATGCCGACCCGGCCGACGTACCAGGTCGCCAGCGGCGGCATCGAGTACCGTGCGTCCTCCGTGAGCATCGCCACGATGGCGTCGACATCACCGGCCTCCCAGGCGGTCATGTACCGCTGAGCCACCTCCCGTTGTGCCGCGTCGCCGAGCATCCTGAGGGTCTGCTGCTGGCTGGGTTCCGCACGCCGTTCGACGACGACCCTGCGGGCCCGCTGGAGAGCGCTGTTGACCGCGGCCACCGTGGTGTCCAACACGTCGGCGACCTCGCTGGCCGAATAGCCGAGCACGTCGCGTAGCAACAGCACCGCTCGCTGCGACGCCGACAGATGCTGCAAGGCGGCCACGAACGCCAACTCCACGCTCTCCCGCGCGACGACGCGGGCTTCCGGGCTCAGTCGCTCCGTCCAACCCATCAGCCGGTCCGGGTACGGCTCCAGCCACGCCGCCTCGGCCGGCGGCACACCTTCCGGGCTCATGTCGGTGGGCAACTCCCGCCGCCGTCCCCGACGTTCAATGACCGTCAGTACCCGGTTCGTCGCGATCTTGTACAGCCACGGCCGGATCGATCCGTGATCCTCGAACCGGTCCAGGCTGCGCCACGCCCGGTCCAGGGTGTCCTGAACCACGTCCTCCGCGTCATGGACCGACCCCAGCATCCGGTAGCAGTACGCGCGCAACTCGTCCCGCAGCGGCCCCACCAAACGGCCGAAGGAGTCACCGTCACCCGCCCGCGCCGCCACCAACAACTGCGACACGGCAGACTCGCGCACCCGACGCAAACCGTTCCCGGGATCTCCGGCACCGCTCATCACCGCCAGGCTACATCGACGCGACCGACGCCAACCCACGTCTTAAGCTGGATGTCATGTTCCGCGACGAGGATCTCGCCCTGCTCGCCCGGCCGCTGTACGCCTTCCTCACCGTCGCGCCCCGGGGGGACCGCTGGCCGGCGCCGCGCCCGGTGTGGTTCGAGGTCACCGACGACGGTGACCTCCAGATGTTCTCGCTGCCGGACGCGCCGAAGCTGGAGCGTCTCCGTGAGCGGCCACGGGCCTCCGTGGTCGTGGCCGCGCCGACCGGTGAGCCCGAGCACTGGGTGTCGGTGGAGGGCCCGGTCACGCTGCACGACGACGGCGGCGTGGAGTTGGCGACCCGGCTCGCCGAGCGGTACTACGACATGAGCGACCCGAAGCGTCAGAGCCTGGTCGACGAGTGGCGCAGCGGGGGAGTGGTGCGCATCGTGCTGCGTCCCGAGCGGGTGAACCGCTTCTCGATGTGACCGTCCGCGCCGCCGAATTCGGTGGCTCGTGCCCGAGCGGATCGCCGCCGTCGTCGACGCCACCGGCTGGCCGGCTTCGCTGTTGACTCTCCAGCGGCTTGAGACGTCAGGGTAATGGCCATGGGCGAGTGGTTGTCGATCGGGGATGTGGCCCGGCGTACGGGTCTGAGTGTCAGCGCCATCCGGTTCTATGCCGACGAGGGCATCGTCGCGCCGGCCGGGTACACCGGGGCCGGGTACCGGTGCTACGACGCGCGCGGTGTGGCGGCCCTCGAACTGGTGCGTACGCTGCGGGACCTGGGCGCGGGGCTGGAGGAGATCCGCCGGTTGCTGGCCGACGAGATCACGGTGCGGGATCTCGCGGCCGCTCATCTGGCGCTCGTCGAGCGGCAGATGGGGCAGCTGCGTACCCGGCGCGCCGTGCTGCGGGCGGTGGTGCGGCAGGACAGCGAGGCCGGGCAGGTGAGTCTCGTGCACCGGCTGGCGTCGATGTCCGACGACGACCGTGAGCAACTCGTGGAGGAGTTCTGGACCGAGGTCACCGACGGCCTCGACGTGCGGGAGTTCGTCGACTACCTGCGCCCGTGGCGGCCCCGGCTGCCGGAGGACCCCACCGGCGAGCAGCTCGACGCGTGGATCGAGCTGGCCGACATGGTGCGCGACGCCGGGTTCCGGCGGGCGGTCCGCCAGTACTTCGGCGAGACCTTCGCCGGCGCGGCGGACCACGGCCGGGACGACCCGTCGACGGAGGCAGAGGTCGCGGAACAGGTCGAGATCCTCGCGCAGGCCAGGGCCGCGTCCGCGGCCGGCGTACCGGTCGACTCCCGCGAGGCCCGGCAGCTTGCGACGCGGTGGGTGGCGCTGGCCGGCAGTCGCTGCGGTGAGCGGGATCTGACCGAGGTACGGCGGCAGGTCGTCGCCGCCGACCCGGAGCCCCAGGTGGCCCGGCATGTGGCGCTGCTCGGCAGGTACCACTCGCTGACCGCCACCATCAACGGCACACCGCAACCCGTCGTGCGGGCCCCGGCGTCCACCTGGCTGCACGCGGCCGTCGCCGCGCTGACCTGACCAGGCGTTCGGCCCGGCGCGCGGCGGTTGGCATCCTGACGGAGGTCTACAGTGGAGCGAGTGGTGTCCCCGGTCCCGGTGGGTCGCCTCGTCCTCGTGTGCGGGCAGGAGGGCGCCGGCAAGTCGACCATTATCCGTGCGCTGCTGCCCTGTACGCCCTACAGCGCCCGCATCGACGCGGAAGACATCGGCCAGACCAACCCATGCCCGATGGACGACGAGTTCTTCGACCTGCTCCGAGGCAACGTCGCGGGCCTCGTGGAGAGGTTCTGGTCCGCCGGCTATGTCAACGTGATCGCCGGGAGCTTTCTCCGCGACTACCGCGACTACCTCGCGTTCCGGCAGTTGCTGCCGAAGCCGACAGCGGTGTTCCTGGTGGAGCTACTGGTCGACAGCGACGTGCGTGACGACCGACGGCTCAGCAGAGCGAAGCAGACGACACAGCGGTGGCGCGACAGGGTCGACCTGATTCCGGAAGACCGAACCATCCGGGAGGCCGCCAACACCGACTACCGATACATCGGCGTCGACACGACCAATCTCAGTATCGTCGAGACGGTGCGCTGGATCACGGAATCCATCCCAGAGATCTACCGCCAACAGTAGTGCCGAACAGACGGTCGATGGCCATGGTCACCGTCGAGATTGGGCGGGTATAGACCGAGGCCAGTCCTTCCGTGACTACGCGGGATTCATGACCCGCGCCGCCGACGGGTGCACGCGGTCATTGCGGCGTTCCTGCCCGTGCTGCTGCCAGGAGAATGCCGTCAAGGCCCTCCTCGAACAGCAGGTCGTCGTTCCACCGGCTGTCGTCGAGGTGGCCAGAGGCGTTGAGGGTCGGATAGGCATCGGCGTTCGCGGCGATGTGGTCGCGGGCTGCGGTCCTCGTCCGAGGGTCTGCGGCCTGGTGCCAGGTGGCCTCGGTCAGCGAGGCGCCGATGACGTAGTTGGCCAGCATTCGCGTGGCCACCGCGAGTTGAAGTCCGCGACAGCCGCCGCGCACGAGCGCCGATTGCAGGAACTCGGTACGGGCTAGGACGTTGGGTCCGAGCATCGGACGTCCGATCAACCTTGGTGCCCAGGGGTGGCGCAGCATGGCGCTGCGCCAGGCCCGGGCGAGGACGCGGATGTCCTCCAGCCAGTCGTCGCTCACGTCCGGAATCGGTACGTCGCCGAAGATGTGGTCGGCGGCCAGGTCCAGGACGTCATCCTTCGTCTTCACGTGCCAGTACAACGCGGTAGCCGTCACGTCGAGCTGCTGGGCGAGGCAGCGCATCGTCAGGCCCTCGATGCCGTGCTCGTCCAGCAGCGTCACCCCTGCGTCGACTATGCGTTCGAGCGTCAGCGGCGGTTTCCGTCGTACGCGCGACGGCTCCGCACGCAGCCATACCGGCGACGAGGCCCGGTTATCCCGCCGCCCGGTCGAAGGCATCCTCGGCTCACCCGGCTCTGCGGTGGTCATGGATTCACTCTAGTACCGTGGACAGGTAACTTAACAGCGGTAAGCTAAGTGAACATGAGAAGGTAGGCCCGGACAGGCGGGCAAGGAGGTCTCGTCATGCCTCTGCTGCGAGTCCACCTCGACAGCGACCGGATCACCGCTCGTCGCGTCATGCATCTGCATCAGGAGGGCAAGATCCATCACGAGTCGCGGGAAGCGGCCCGGGAGCAGGTGTGGCGTCAGGGTCGCACCCCGGCCGGTGACCCGATCTTCGTCGGCATCACCAACGGTCGTCGTAACGTACAGCTGCTTTACGACGTAGAGGTCTACTCCGACACAGTGCGCTGACCACCCGGCCTCGCGTCGCCCAGCTGGCGTGGTCGCCGTCGACGTGAGTACCAACAAAGTGACGTGGAAGCAGCGAATGCCGTACTCGCTGGCCCACGGCAACGGCATTTCTCACCACCGCGAGCGACCTGCTCTTCATCGGCCAACCGGACGGCAACCTCTGCGATGTGCGCTGGCGTCGGCGATACCCGGATAGCTGATGATCCTCATCGTGCCGGCGAGTCGACCGGCAGCACGAATCCCGACGCCCGGAGGCGCGCCTCGTGTGGTCGAGGACTCCTCCGAACGTCACCGATGTGGGATGGGCGGTCAGTTCACCAGCGTGACGTGGCCGGTGTCGAGGTCGTACCGGGCCCCGACCACCCGCAACGCCCGTTCGTGTACCCGCTCGGCGATGATCGGGCTGCGTTCGATCATGTTCCGGACCTGCGCCCGGACGTTGGCCCGTACGGAGTTGTCGACCGGGTCGCCGGGCTGGCCGAGCACAGGCTGGACGATGGGGCGCAGGCTGTCCACGATCGTGCCGATGTGGCCGGGTGCGGTGCCGCCGGAGCGGATGGCGTCGATGGTGGCCGTGATCGCCCCGCACCGCTCGTGTCCGAGGACGACGATCAGTGGGCTGTGGAACTCCTCCACCGCGAACTCCACGCTGCCGAGGACCAGGTCGTCGACGATGTTCCCGGCCACCCGGTTGTCGAACAGGTCGCCCAAACCCTGGTCGAACAGCAGTTCCGGCGCCACCCGGGAGTCGGCGCAGCCGAGAAGGATGGCGAACGGGTGCTGGCCCGCGGCCAGCCGGCGTAGGTCGTTGAGGCTCTGGTGCGGGTGCCGGCTGTGCCCGGTGACGAACCGGTGGTTGCCGTGCAGGAGGCGGCGCAGCGCCTCGTCCGGTGTGACGGGAGGCCGCTTGGTCTCGGCGGCGACGGCGGGCCGGGCAGCGGCGGTGGCCGTGGCGGCGACGACGACGGCGCCACCGGTCGCGAGCAGGGACCGGCGGGAGAGAGGGGAAGGGTTCACGTGATCTCCTGATAGGTAGACAGGCGTCTTCTTCCTACCACCGCCGTCCACAGTGTTCAGCGCGTGATCGATCAGCTTCGCAGGGCGTCGACCAGGGTTTCGACGAGCGCGGCGGCGTAGCGGCCGTCCGGGTCGAGGTCCGGGTCGTAGATCGTTACCTCAAGGCCGACGCAGGCCGGGTTGGCGAGCAGCGGACGGAGCAGCTCGACCAGATGCGGATGGTCCAATCCGCCGGGGTCGGGCGCGTCGACGGCCGGCATGACCGCAGGGTCGAGCACATCGGCGTCGAGGTGTACGAAGTAGCCGTCGCGGGCGGCGTATCCCTGCGCCACACGGTCGCCGACCAGGGCAGGGCCCTCGGCGATGATCTCGGACGCGGTATGTACCTCGATGCCCAGACCACGTACCTCGTCGAGATGGTCGTCGTAGTCGCGGACGCCCAGTACGACCAGATCGTCTTCTTGGCAGTACGGCGCAAGTCCGTCGATGTCGGCAATGTCTGGCTGGCCCCGGCCGGTGACGATGGCGGTGCCCTCGCCTGCGGACGCCCCCACATGCGTGCTGTTGCCGCTGTGGCGGAAGTCGATGGAACCGTCAAGGTAGACGATGCCGTAGCGGCCACGTCGGCGCAGTGCGAGCGCGGCCCCGAAGAGAATCGAGCAGTCACCACCGAGCAGCATCAGGAAATTTGCGTTGTCGAGGACCACGTTCACCCGTTCCGCGAGTCGGCGCGTGTACGTCGCGAGGGCATCGGCGTTGAGCACACCGTCCCCCTGCCGCCAGCCACGGATGTCGTAGCGCGGCGGTACGACCACACCGCCGTCGTGCGCTCCGAGCCGGTCGAGCAGGCGCTGATCTCGAAGCGCACCGGCCAGCTTGTAACACCCGGGGACGAGACCAGGGGCTGGGGCACGCAACCCGAGATTGGACGGGGCGTCAAGAACCGTGATCGACCGCATCGATCCAGGGTAGAGCGACATCCGGCACCGACGAGGTCCCGGAACCGACATGCCTGGGTGGCGGCCGGTCAGTGGGCCACCCAGTCCGGGACCCACACGTCATCGGTGGTTCGCGGTCTTGCGGCTCGCAGATGGTCCCGCAGCGCGGTCAGCACGGGGTGCTGGTCCCCGGTGCGGGTGAGCAGCACGTGCGGGTAGAGCGGGGTCGGTTTGCGCAGAGGGATGCGCCGCAGGTAGTAGCTTTGGGGCCACAGGTAGCGGTCCTCGCTGCCGACCAGGGTCGCCAGCGAGGCCGAGTCCGCCAGGGCGTCCATCAGGGCCTCGTCGCCGAAGTTGGGGCCGAGCGCGTCGATGCTCAGGCCGAAGGCCTGCGACAGCGACCGGTAGAACTGGGCCCACTCGGTGCCCGGCCTGATCCCGGGGATCCAGATGCGGTGTCCGGCCAGATCGGTGGGCCTGACCCAGGCCGTACCGGCCAGCGGATGACTGGGCCCGACCAGGAGTTCCAGGGGCGAGTCCAGGAGTCGTTCGGCGCTGATCCCGGCCGGGACCTGGTCCGCCGGCAGGGCACGGAACGAGGCGTCGATGGTTCCTTCGAGCACGGCCCGAGCGGCCTGTTCGGCGTTCTCCTCGGCCAGGGTGACCGCGTCCAGGTCGGCCTCCGGACGGGACCGGTAGAAGCGGTAGACGGCCTGGGCCGGAGCGATGCGTCGGTTGAGGACGTCCACGCGCAGCGGGCGTACCCCGGGGCGCACGGCCTGTTCGGCCTGCTCGACGGCGGTCAGGACCTTCTTGGCGTACGGCAGGAAGACCTGCCCGTCCAGGCTCAGCCGGGAGCCGCGGGAGGTGCGTACCAGCAGCGCGACCCCCAGGGACTTCTCCAGGACCGCGATCCGCTTGGAGGCCGCCTGCTGGCTGATTCCGAGCTCGTCGGCCGCGGCCTGGAACTGGCCGGCCTCGGCCACGGCCACGAACGTGCGCAGCGCTTCGACGTCCACGCCCCACTCTACGGCCACAACCAGTGGTTGTTTCCGGGTGTGTCGGAGTTGTTTGATCGCGCCTTCCCGGAGGTGCTGGGATGACTGCATGCCCACCACCGCAGACCAGGTTATGTACGTCCAGACGCCCGAGTTCGCGCGCTATGCGGAGCGGATCGCACAGGTGACCGACGTGACTTCGCGGTTGAACGCGCTGCCGTTCAGCGACACCGAGGCGCGTGCGGAACTACTGGCGGTAGTCTTCGGCGCTCCGCTGCCGGAGTCGGTGACGATCTACCCGCCCTTCTTCACCGAGTACGGCCTGAACACGCGGTTCGGCAAGAACGTCTTCGTCAACCAGGGCTGCACGTTCATGGACCACGGCGGCATCCGCATCGGCGACAACGTGATGATCGCCCCGAAGGTCAGCCTCATCACCGGCGGGCACCCGCTGCCCCTGGTGCAGCGGCGCGAGTACGTCGCCAGCGCCCCGATCGTGATCGAGGACGACGTCTGGATCGGCGCGGCCGCCGTGGTCACCCAGGGCGTGACCATCGGTGCGGGCTCGGTGGTCGCTGCCGGCGCTGTCGTCACCCGTGACGTGCCTGCCCGCACGCTGGTCGCGGGCGTGCCGGCGCGGATGGTCAAGACGATCGACTGACCCGGCACGGCCGCAGTACGGCGCGGTCGACGCCCTGCCAGGTGCCGCCCGACGACCGGCCCCCTACCCGGACGAAGGCCCGGTGGCCGTTCGGAGAGCGGCTGCGGTTCCGGACCACCATGGCCGAATCCGTGGGACGGCCGTCGTTGCCGTGGTCGATGTCTACTTCGAATACTCGACGCATGAGAGCTTCGCCTTCGCGCGCTGACGGCTCTCGGGACGTGGTCATCGCGGCGGCGGACGGCGCCGTCCTGCTCGACGTCGCCGGGCCGTTGCAGGTGTTCGCCCTCGCGGCGAAGTGCGGCGGAGACTACCGGGTCCGCCTGGCCTCGCCCGACGGTCACCCGGTCCACACCCGCGAGGGTGTCCGACTCGGCGTCGACACCAGCCTGGACGCGGTGACCGGGCCGGTGCACATCCTGCTGGTCGCCGGCTGCGACCCCGCCCCGACCGGCACCACGTTGGTGCCGCTGGCGCAGGCGGTCCGTCGAGTACGCGACCGGTGCACGGTCGTCGCCTCGGTGTGCTTCGGCGCGTTCGTACTCGCCGAGGCCGGCCTGCTCGACGGCCGGCGGGCGACCACCCACTGGGCCTTCTGCCGGGAACTGGCCGACCGGTACCCGCAGGTCACCGTCGAGTCCGACGGCATGTACGTGCACGACGGCGACGTCTACACCGCAGCCGGGGTCACCGCCGGCATCGACCTCGCACTGGCCCTGCTCGAACGCGACCACGGCGGCGCGCTGGCCCGACAGGTCGCCCAGTGGCTGGTGGTCTTCCTGCAACGACCGGCCGGACAGTCGCAACGGTCGGTCCGGGGCCGCGCCCGTCCGTCACGCCAGCCGGCACTGCGGGCGGTGCTCGACGCGGTCGTCGAGCAACCACACGCCGACCACTCGCTGGAGGCGATGGCCGCCCGCGCGGCGGTGAGCCCTCGTCACCTGTCCCGCCTGTTCATCGAGGTGCTGGGCACCACGCCCGGCCAGTACGTCCAACAGATCCGTGTCGAGGCCGCCCAACAGCTCCTCGAAGGCGGTGACGACACCGTCGAGGTGGTGGCCAAGCAGTGCGGCTTCCGCAGCGTCGAGACCATGCGACAGGCCTTCCACCGAGTCATCGGAATGGCCCCGACCACCTACCGCCACCAGTTCCAGAAAGGTGCACCCCATGCCTGACCACCCGAACCGACGCCAACTCCTGACCATCGGCGCCGCGCTGGCCGCAGCCGGCCTCACCGTCGGCAGCACCGCCCCAGCCGCCGCCCGCACACGGTCGGCGGGCGGCGGGGAACCGCTCGACATCGCGTTCCTGGTCTTCGACGGGCTCGTCCCGCTCGACCTGATCGGCCCGCTGAGCGTCCTCGGCGCCACCGGACGCGCGGGCGGGCCACCGGCCCGGCTGCACTTCGTCGGCCCGGACCTGGCACCGATCCCCGGCGGCGCGGGGCTGCAGTGGGTGCCGACCGCCACCTACGACACCCTCCCCCGGCCCGACGTACTCGTCGTGCCCGGGCCGGGCCAGCCCAGCATCCTCATGCAGGATCCCGCCATCCTGGACTACATCCAGACCGCGCACCGACACACCCGCATCACGTTCGGGATCTGCACCGGCGTGCTGCTGATGGCCGCCGCCGGCATCCTGCGGGGCCGCGCGGCGACCACCTACTGGGCGTTCGCCGACGAACTGCCGCTGTCCGGCGCACGCTTCAAGCGGCGACGCTGGGTCGTCGACGGCCGGATCGTCACCAGCGCCGGCGTCAGCGCCGGAATGGACGCCGCCCTCGTGGTCGCCGCACGCCTGTGGGGCGAGCGGGCCGCCGGCCGGGGCCAGGCATTCCTGGAGTACGACCCGCAGCCGCCTTTCGACTACGGCCGCGTCGAGAACCTGCCGGACGCCGACGAGGACCACCTCTGGAACCTCTTCCAGCCGGAACGCGACCGCGTCCGCGATGTGCTGACCTGAGCGACACAGTCCTGCTCGTACTCCCACCGGCCGTTCCGCTTGGTGTGGCCGTTGGCCGTCTGGGCCGGCTCAGCTCTCAGCTATTCGTCTCGCCGAGCAGGAGGCGGTCGATGAGGGCCTTGAGCGTCTCGGCGCCGTCCGGGCCCAGCCGGTCGACGAGGTGACGTCGGGTGGCCGCATCCAGCGCCGGCAGCGTTGCGTCGATCATCCGCCTGCCCTCCGGTCGCAGCGCGACCCGCACTCCATTCGAGACCTTGTCGCGGGTCACGTAGTCGCGGTTTGCCATCCGGGTCAGCAGATGCGACAGCCGCGTCCGGTCCCAGCCGAGGGCGGCGGCGAGGGCGTTCTGCCGTTGACTTCCGCCGGATTCGTGCAGCCGGACCAGGATGCTCAGCTCGGGCTCGGAAAGGCCGGACGCCGCAGTGGTTTCGGCGATGACCGCAGCGCGGACCGTCTCGTGGGCGCGCTTCCACAGTAGCCACAGCTCGGTCGCCTCACCCCCCCTCACTGTTGACATGTCAACACTGCCTCTCTAGTGTTCGTCCCGACCAGAAGGCTCGACCGTGAGGACTCCGCGATGCTCGACCCCCGGCGGCACTACGCCAGTCTGCGCCTGGTGGCCCTGCTTCCCCTTGTGCTGTTCCTGCCAGCGGTGATCGCCTTCTTCGTGGACCCGGACGTCGCGTGGGGAGAGTACTTGGGCGTATTCTTCCACCTCTCGATCTTGTTTCTCGTATCACGCCTGCCGGCGGCACCGTGGGCCAAGGCCGCCGGCTACGGCTGGGTGACCCTCGACGTACTGGCCGGCATTCTGATGATCAACGCGGTCGAGTACGACACCGCCTGGGCGGTCCGTCTCGGCGGCCACGTCCTCGCCGGCGTCTGGATTGTCGCCAGTTCCCTGGTCAGCTACTCCTGGCCGGTCCGGGTGGTCGGCGTCCTCACCGGCCTCTGGCTCGCCGGATACTCCTTCGTCGGCACCGTGCTCGCCGAGGAGTTCCTACGCCCGGCCGGCATTCTGATCCTGGCCTGGTTCGCCCTCCTCGGGATCTTCCACCGCGACGAGCCAGGGCACCCGGCGACGCCGACCAGCCTCTCACCCGCCTGACCGACGACGGCCCCCCGGTGCCGAGCCCGGCACCGGGGGGCCGCTGTCACACCCCGGCGAGGGCTTCGGTGGGTGCCAGGCGGGAGGCGCGGATCGCCGGGTAGAGGCCGGCGAAGCCGCCGATCACCAGTGTGGCGGCGACGCCGCCGAGCGTCGCCCATGCCGGCACCACGGTCGGCCAGCCCTGGGAGAGTGCGTACCCGGAGGTGACCAGGATGCCGAGCAGCACCCCGCCGGTCCCGCCGAGCGCCGACAGCAGCAGCGACTCGGCGAGAAACTGGGTGCGGATCTGCCCCCGGGTGGCGCCGAGCGAGCGGCGCAGGCCGATCTCGGCGCGGCGTTCCAGCACCGAGATGACCATCGTGTTGGCCACCCCGACCCCGCCGACGAGCAGGGCCACCGCGCCCAGGCCGAGCAGCAGCGCGGTGAAGGTCTCGTCGGTGGCCTGGGCGGCGGCCAGGGCGTCCGACGGACGGGAGACGTCGACCTCGTTGGGCGCCTCCGGGTTGGCGGTCGCCCCGAGCACCGCGCGGACCGCCTCGACCTGGTCGGCCTCGGTACGGGTGTAGACGGTGGTGGGGTGACCGTCGAAATCCAGGTGTCTGCCCGCGACCGCCCAGCCGATCAGCGCCGAGCTGTCCAGTTCCGGCGCGAGTGGCACCGGAGCGAGGACACCGACCACGGTGAACCAGCGTCCACCCAGCCACACCTGCACATCCGGGCCGGCGGTCGGGAGCCCGAGCCGTTCGGCGGCGGCCGCGCCGAGCACCACGGCCGGGTACCGGGAGGTGGCCTCGTTGAGCCAAGTGCCGCTCGCCACCTCGGCCCCGACGGTCTCCAGCAGTCCGAGCTGCGCCGCCCGGACGGCGATGCCGCCGGTCTCCGCCGCCGGGATACGGTCGGTCCGGTAGACGTTGCCGGCGACCTGACCGGTGGCCGTCGCCTGGGTCACCGGCCCGATCCGGCCGATCATCGCCACCGCCTCGGGTGGAAGCTGTGCGTCGCCGCCGAAGAGGGTCCGCCCCGGTGACACGGTCAGCAGGTTGGTGCCGAGCGCGGCCAGGGTGCGGTCCAGTTCGGCGCGGGACGACGACGAGATCCCGACCACGGCGATCATCGCGGCGATGCCGATGGCGATGCCCAGTGCCGAGAGGAACGCCCGCAGCGGCCGGGTCCGTAATCCGACCGCGCCGACCCGGACGACGTCGGCCGGTGGCATCCGGGCCGGGGCGAGTCGGGGCGCCCGTTCCGGGGAGAGCACCGCCATCTCAGCTCACCCCGCTCGGCACCGGCCGCGAGTCGGCGCGCAGCCGCCCGTCACGCATCTGCACCTGGCGGGGCAGGCCGGCGGCGATCTCCCGGTCGTGTGTGATCACCACGACCGTGGTCCCGGCCCGGTGCAGCCCGTGCAGCAGGTCGAGCACGACCGTCCCGGAACTGGTGTCCAGGTTGCCGGTCGGTTCGTCGGCCAGCAGCACCGCCGGCTCGCCGACGACCGCGCGGGCCACCGCGACCCGCTGCCGCTCGCCGCCGGAGAGCTCGTGCGGCCGGTGCCCGAGCCGGTGCCCGAGGCCGACGCGGTGCAACGCGGCCTCCGCCCGCCGTCGCCGCTCCCGCCGGGGTACGCCGGCATAGAGCAGCCCGTCCGCCACGTTGTCGAGCACCGGTACACCGGGGGCCAGGTGGAACTGCTGGAACACGAAGCCGATCCGGGTGGCCCGCAGCGCCGAGAGCTGCCGGTCGGAGAGCCGAGCAACGTCGTGTCCGTCGATCAGCACCGTGCCCGAGGTCGGCCGGTCCAGCGTGCCGATCACGTTCAGCATTGTCGACTTGCCGGAGCCGGACGGCCCGACGATCGCCACCAGCTCGCCGTGACCGATCCGCAGCGACACGTCGGCGAGGGCGACCACTCCGCCGGCGTACCTCCTGCCGACCTGGTCGAGCACGATCACGTCCCCGGTCATCGCGGCATCCCGACGGTCATGCCCTCGGTGAGGCCGTCGCCGCTGACCTCGACCCGGCCCCTGGCGAACAGCCCGGTGGTGACGGCGACGATCCGGCTCGATCCCCCGTCGAGGATCTCCAGGCCGTAGCCGCCCTCGGCCAGCGCCAGCAGCGCGGCCACCGGAACGGTCAGCACGTCGGGTCGTTCGCTGACGGTGAAGGTCACCTCGGCGGAGGCCCGGTCAAAGTCGGCAAGCGCCTTCTGGTCGGCGACCGTGACGACCACCTCGATCTTCGTCTCGGTGTTCGTGTCGTTCGCCGCTCCGCTCTTGACGACGGTCCTGACCGTGCTGATCTTTCCCGCCACCTGCCGGCCGTCGGGCAGGGTGACCTCGACCGGCTCGCCCCGCTTGGCCAAGCGCTGGTCGTCGACGTCGAGCTCGGCGGTGACCAGCCGATCCGTGCCGGTGTAGGTGAGTACCGACTGCCCCGGTTGGACGGCCGCCCCGATCTCGACCTCGTGGCCCTCGACCCGGACCGGACCGTCGGCGTACGCGACGCGCCCCAGCTCGACGCGGCCCGTCTCGGGCACGCCGAGATCGTCCTGCCAGGCGCGGACCGCGTCGGCGGTGGCCCAGGTGTACTCGTCGTCGACGGTGAAGCCGGTGTAGCCGAGCGCCTTCAGGTTCCGCTCCAACTGCTCGACGTCCGGCCCCTCGACGCCGGGCTGGAGCGTCCGGTACGCCGGCACCTTCCCGTACAGCAGCGTCACCGGGTCGCCGTCGACGGCGTAGAGTGCCTTACCCCGCCGTACCGTGGCGCTGGTGTCCGGCAGGGCGGTGATCGTGCCGGCCAGCCGGCTGGCGGCGGTCCGGTTCGGGCCGTACCCGAGCTCGCCGTCGACGGTCTCCGCGTCGGCGAGGGTCTGCCGGGTGACGGTGGCGCTGGCGGCCGGCGCCGTATCGGCCTCGGCGACGTCGCCGCCCGCGCCGCCACCGACACCGGCCGAGGCGGCCACGCCGGCTGCGGCGACCACCAGCAGCATCACCCCACCGGCGACGGCGCTGATCCGGCCACGGCGGGCGGACCGGCTCACCGGCCGCCGCCGAGCTGGGGAACGTACTGCCGGCACTTCTCCGTCGCCGCCTGGAACGTCTCCAGGTCAGAGAATTGACTTCGATCGATCTGAATGCGGCCGTCCGGGGCCGGGTCCGGGAATTCCGGTACGCCGTTCTCCCGCAAGCACTTGGCCATCGCCCGCATCTGTTCGAGCTGTTCCGCGTTGAGCCGGGGCGCCTCGCCGCCGTTGGGCAGCAGCTTGCGGCACTTCTCCATAACGGGCTCGACCTTGCTCCGATCCACACTGCCGTCGAACGTCACCGCCCCGCCGCCCTCCACGGGGTCGGGCATCTCCACACCGTTCTCCCGCATACAGCGGGCGAACGCGAGTCGTTTCTCGGCGTCACTGCCGTCGGTCCCATCGCTCGCGGAGGCAGCGGGTGCCGCGCCGGCACCGCCGGCCGTGGCCACCCCGGTCCCGTCGTCCTGGCCGGCGCATCCGGCCAGGGTGAGCGCCAGCAGCACCGGGAGTAGAAGACTCCTGCGTCGCATCGTCGTTGTCCTTTCCGGCGTCCGGCGACCCTCGCCGGACGGTGCGTCCGACGGCAGCCGCCGGACGACCAGGCCAGTCCAACCGACGCCGCGTATCGCGGGCGTAACCGAAGACGTTTACGGCGGCGTTATCCCCGCTCACGGCACTATTGGCGGGTGCGAGTGCTGGTGGTGGAGGACGAGGACGTGCTGGCGGACGCCATCGCGGAGTGGCTGCGCCGGGAGGCGTTCGCGGTCGACGTCGCGTACGACGGGGACGCCGCGCTGGAGCGGCTGGGCGTGAACACGTACGAGGTGGTGGTGCTCGACCGGGACCTGCCGGTCGTGCACGGCGACGACGTGTGCCGGGCGATCGTCGACTCCGGCGGCGAGACCCGGGTACTGATGCTCACCGCCGCGGCGGCGGTACGCGAGCGGGTGGCCGGCCTCGCCCTCGGCGCCGACGACTACCTGGTGAAGCCGTTCGCGTTGGTGGAACTGGCCGCCCGGGTGCACGCGCTGACCCGGCGGGCCCGCCCGGCCGCGCCGCCGACGCTGCACCGGGCCGGGATCGTGCTCGATCCGGGGCGCCGCGAGGTGTACCGCGACGGCCGGTACGTGCCGCTGACCCGCAAGGAGTTCGCCGTGCTGGCCGAGCTGCTGCGCGCGGACGGCGCGGTGGTCTCCGCCGAGGAACTGCTGGAGCGGGCCTGGGACGAGCACATCGACCCGTTCACCAACGTCGTGCGGGTCACCGTGATGAAGCTGCGGCGGAAGCTCGGCGACCCGCCGGTGGTGGAGACCGTGCCGGGAGTGGGGTACCAGATCCGGTGAAGCGCCTCACCCTCCGCGCCCGGCTCACCCTGGTCTACGGCGGCCTCTTCCTGCTCGCCGGCATCGTCCTGCTCGGCGTCACGTACGTGCTGGTGGAACAGCGGACGTCGCAGTCGCTACAGACCGACTTCTCCGACCTGCGCACCGTGACCACCCCCCGCGCCCTGCCCACCGAGCAGGACTTCGAGCGGGTCCGGTTGTTGGTCCAGAACGTGCAGAGGGAGGCGAAACGGGACGCGTTGGAGTCCCTGCTTACCCAGGGCGGCCTCGCGTTGGTGGTGGTCTCGGCGGCGGCCGTCGCGATCGGCTGGTTGATCGCCGGTCGGGCGCTGCAACCGCTGCACCAGATCACCGGCACCGCCCGCCGGATCGCCGGCGCGGACTCCGCCGGGCGTGGGCTGCACGAGCGGATCGCGCTGACCGGCCCCCGCGACGAGGTACGCGAACTCGCCGACACCTTCGACCAGATGCTGGAGCGGCTGGACCGCTCCTTCGACGGGCAACGGCGGTTCGTGGCCAACGCCTCCCACGAGCTGCGGACCCCGCTGACGCTGAACCGGGCGCTGGTGGAACTGGCGGTGAGCCGGCCGGACGCCCCGGCCGAGGTACGCCGCCTCGGCGAGGCGCTGCTGTCGGTGAACGAGCGCCACGAGCGCCTGATCGACGGCCTGCTCACGCTCGCCGACTCGGAGAACGAGCTGACCGAACGCGCCGAGGTGGATCTGGCCGAGATCGCTGCGTACGTGCTCGACCAGGCCGGGGCGGCGTCGCCCGGCATCCCGGTGCGGCGGTCGCTGGATCCGGCCCGGACGGTGGGCGACCCGGTGCTGCTGGAACGCCTGACGTTCAACCTGGTCGAGAACGCCTTGCGGCACAACGTGCCGGTCGACGGCTGGGTGGAGGTACGGACCGGTGTGGTGGCCGGGCGCCCGACACTGGTGGTGATCAACACCGGCCCGGCGGTGCCCGGCTACGACGTGGAGACGATGTTCCAGCCGTTCCGGCGGCTGAGCCGGGAGCGGGTGGCCGGCGGGCGGGGCTTCGGGCTGGGGCTGTCGATCGTGCGGGCGGTGGCCCGGGCGCACGGCGGCACCGCCGCGGCCGAACCGCGCTCCGGCGGCGGTCTGACCGTCACGGTGACCCTGCCACCGGCCTGACGATCCCGCGAGGAGGCCACCTCCTCATCGTTGAACTCACTACTTCACGGAGAGCATCGGCGCATCCTCGTCGCTAGACTCGCGCCGTGGCCGCCGGAACACGTCCGCAGACGCTGACCATCGAGCTCGATCCCGAGCGAGCGCAGGCTCTGAGCGCTCTTTCGGAGCTCTACCACGCGACACCGGAACGAATGGTCACGTCATGGGCCATCTACCACATCGACCGCCTGCGTGCCGGGCAGACACCGGACAGCGTGCCATCCGGATGGCAGCCCGACGCCGACGCATGACGGACCGGAGGTGGGCATGAGCGTCCAGCGCCCCGGGGTGGAAGTGGTCACCTACGACGGCCTGCCCGCTGCGTCCGGCGGCGCGCACGGCCTGCGTGCGAAGAAACCCCGCCTGGCCTGGCAGGCCGTGCAGTCGTTCGTGGACGCCTGCGTCGACCCGGTCGGGGCCCCGGCGCTGACGCTGCGCCTCTGGAAGGGCGGTCCGCCCGACGTGTCGGAGCCGCTGCGGCAGTTCGCGGCGGCGACCCTGGGTGGCCCGCGCACGCAGGACCGGACGAGCACCGCCTGGCGGGTGCGCCCCGACGCGGTCGACCACGTGCTTGGCGCGATCGAGGACGCGGGTGTCGCAGCGGTGACCGAGCACGGGCATCCGCTGGCGTCGCTGGTCTGGGACGCCGAGGTCCGCCTCCTCGATGCGCGGACGGGCCAGCCGTACGAGGGGGTCTCTCCGCAGATGTGCGGCGGGTTCGCCGTCGACGGCTACGGCCGGTTGCTCGGGGCATCGGGGGTACGGGCGTCGGTCGGCACGTCCGCGTCGTCGCTGTCGCTCTGGCTCAGCCTGCCCGGGGACGAGCGCCTGGCGGAGGCGGCACGACGCATCCAGGCGCACCTCCCGGTCCGTATGTCGGCCAAGCACTGGCGTCGCTGGCACCTGACCCGGGACGGGTCCTCCTACCGGTCGACGAGGATTCCCTCGCCTCTCACCGGCTGAGCAGCCCCGCGCAAAGTCGTCTCGGCACCGGGCAGATCGCCTCGATCCGCCTGCGTCAGCGCCTTCCGCGGCGCGTCGGCTGCTTCAGCACAAGCTCGGCGGCCTCTGCCGGATGTCTCGCAACACCAGGCAAAGGGCGCTGGCCAGTGATTCACAGGATCGTGCGGAGGCCGGGCAGGCGGCGGATCGCCACGGCGGCGGCGACGCTGATGGCCATGCCGACAGTGGCGACGGCGGCGAAGGTGACCAAGGCGGGTAGGGCGGCGCGGGCGAACGCGAACTGTAGGGCGACGACGATCGGCAGGTGGACGATGTAGATCGTGTAGGAGCTGGCGGCCATGGCACGGGTGAGCCGGTTGTGGCCGGCGAAGACGTCCCGGAACAGGGTGAGCAGGCCGATGCTGAGGCCGACACACAGGAAGGTCTCGGTCAGGGTCCAGCAGGCCGAGGCCCAGGAGGCGCCGCCGGGGGCGAAGAACGGGGTGTCGGTGCCGGTCCAGAACAGTACGGCGGTGAGTGCCGCGCCGATGGCCAGCCAGGTGTACCCGGTGGAGCGGGGCAGCCGGGTGAGCCAGTCACGTCGGTAGGCGATGACGCCGGCGGTGAAGAACGCCGTGTACTGGGCGAGGCGGGCTGGTTCGGCCTGGATGAACTCGAACAGCGGCACCCACTGGTCGAGCGGGTACCGGATTCGGACGAGGAACACGACCGCGGCCAGGGTGAGGGTGAAGATGACCAGGCTGCGATTGTCGGGTATCCGGGTCGACGGGGTGATCGGGCGGACGCGGCGCAGTAGCCCGCCGAGCCAGCGGAACAGCACGTAGAGGGCGCTGAAGGCGAGCAGGTTCTGGATGAACCACAGGTGCCCAAACTGCAGGTCGGGCCAGATCGGCCCGGTCCAGTCGGCCGGCTGCGGGCCGAAGCCGAGGAACACGTCCAGGTAGTAGCGCGGAAACGAGATCGGCGGGTAGCCGCGGTACTCGCGGTAGTAGACGTACATCAGCGCCGGAATGATCGTGGCCGAGCCGACCAGGAACGGGATGCCGAGACGCTTGAGCCGGCCGCGCACGAATCCCCAGTTGCCCCTGCGGTCGGTGGCGCGGGGCACGAAGAACGCGGCGACGAAGAACAGCAGGCTCATCCGGAACGCCCCGCCCACTGCGGAGAGGGTGGCCAGGCCGGAGGCCTCCTGACCGCCTTTGAAGTACCACCAGTCGGCCGGCCCGTAGGCCTGAGCGGCGTGGTGGATCACCACCATGAGGATCATCGCGACCCGCAGGTTGTCCAGGTGATGCAGGTGCTGGGTGCGGGGTGCGGGAGGCTTGCCAACGACACTGGTCATGTGTTCAACGTACTGAACAACTGTTTAGCGTCGGATCGGGTGGAACCCCGAAAATCACCCCTGGGGGATGTCCCCCGAGGGCGGTGCCGGTGCGGTGGCATACGGTGCTGGCATGCGAGCGTCGCCGTCGGACCTGACCGGGCGGGCGCGGCTGCGCGAGGCGGCCCTGCGCCTGTTCGCGCAGCGCGGCTTCGCCGCCACCTCGGCCCGCGCGGTTGCTGCCGAGGCTGGCCTGTCACCGGCCCTGGTGATGCACCATTTCGGCTCCAAGGAAGGGCTGCGCGCCGCCGTCGACGAGGAGGTCTTGGCCCGGATCGGCGCTGCCCTTCGGGAGCGGGATCCGAGCGGCGGGGATCTGATGGGGGCGCTGGGTGAGGTGTCCGCGCGGATGTTCGGCGCCGACCCGGTGCTCCGCGGCTATCTGCGCCGGGTGCTACAGGAGGACAGCCCGGCCAGCGCGGCGCTGTTCGGCCGCCTTCTAAAGGGTGCGCGTACCGAGCTGGAGCGGCTGATCGCGGCCGAGGGCGGCCGCACGGACGCGGACCTCGAGTGGGCACCGTTCCAGATGCTGTGCCTGATCGTAGGCCCGCTGCTGCTGGAACCGGTCATGCAACCCAACCTGGACCGACCCATGTTCGACGCGCAGGTGCTGGCCCACCGCAGCGCCGCCAACCAACGCCTACTTCGACTGGGCCTGTTCGGCGTCGACCCGTCGACCGACGCACCGGACACCGCAACGCCTGCCCGGCGGCGGTGACCTCGGGCTGGGGGTCAGCCGTACGCCATCAACCGGCCGCGTTGTCGTCACCGGGTACCGATGAAGGCTTCTCGATGACGCTGCGCCCAACTCAGGAAGGTCGCTGGAGCACGTCCGAGCACCTTCTCCACGTCGTCGGTGACGACGGCGTTGTGCCCGGCGCGGGCCCAGGCGGAGCCGATGATGGTGGCTTCGACGGCGGCCGAGGGCATCCCCGAGGCGAGCAGTTGCTGACGCGCGACGGCCGGGGGAAGGTCCGTGGTGTCGACCGGGCGGCCGATGACCTGTGCGAGTCGGGTCGCCTGGTCGGGCACGTGGAGTAGTTCCGGCCCGGTGAGGGTGTACGTCATGCCGGCGTGCGCGGGGTCGGTGAGCGCGGCGACCGCGACCGCCGCGATGTCGCGGGGGTCGATGATCCCCTGCTTGCCCTCGCCGGTCAGGTTGGGTACGGGTTGGCCGGCGCGGATGAGGCTCGCCCAGTGGAGGAAGTTGGAGGCGAAGCTCGACGGCCGCAAGACCGTCCACGCCATGCCGCTGGCGCGGACGGCGTCCTCAGCCGCCTGGTGCCAGGCGCCGACGGTCACGGTGCCGAATCGTTCGCCGGTGCCGATCGCGGAGAGCTTCACCACCGAGGTGACGTGCGCCGACCGGGCTGCCGCCAGCAGCGCCAGATCATGATCCGGCGTCGGTGCCGCCGGAGCGGTGAGCAGGAACACGGAGTGCACGCCGGTCAGCGCGCGGCGCAGGGAGTCGGGGTCGTCGAAGTCAGCTCGTACCACGTCCGTGTCGGGTGGCAGCGGGTGTCCCGGTCGGCCTCGCGTCATCGCTCGAGCGCGATGCCCACCCTGTTGGAGGAGCTGCACGACGTGTCGGCCGACAGTGCCGGTGGCGCCGGTAACAAGGATCATGGCTGTCACGGTTCCAGGGGCACCGTGGCCGGATCTAGGAACTTTCGGCACAGCTCGATCGGGCTGCTGGGTTCGGCTCCGGGCCGCGACGTACGGTCTGACCATGGAGCGCGATGAGTTGGTCAGCCCGGAGGTGGCGCGGGCGCTTCGGCCCTGGTTCTCGGGAATCACGCTCGGGGCGCGGCCGGTGCTGCCCGACGCTCCGGCCGTACTGGAACAGCCCGATCACGGCACCCCAACCGCCAGCGGACTACCGGCCCTACGGTGACCGGAAGCCCTACGTGGTTGCCGAAACCCTTGCCGCACTGCACGGCCCGGCCGACGGCACGGTGACGCTTCCGCGTCATCTCGACTGGTCCGGGCACGCCGAGTATGACCTGAACCGGCCCGCACGCCTGGCCAGCATGTACGAGGTGGTGCTCACCGAAGCCAGTACCGTCGAGGACCTGAACACCTGGCTCAATGCCGACCTGCTGCGGCGGCTCTGGCCCACCCTGTGGCTGCCACCCCAGCTCCGCCAGCACTGGGAGGACGCCTTCCCCGAACTCGCCGCGACCCGCAGCAACGCGACGTAGCGGTGGACCCCTTCCACGAACCGCCCCGTTCGCCTGGCCCGCAGATCGAACATCAAACGGCCGCGTATCGAACGCTTCGGGTGCCGCAAATCGAAAGCAAGGGGCCTCGCAGATCGGAAGTGCGGCGGTTATGATGACGCCGTGCCCACACCGCGTCTGATCCCCCGCCACGCTGCCGCGCAGGTCAACGCTGCTCTGGCGGACACCCGCGTCGTCTTGATCAGCGGGGCACGCCAAGCGGGCAAGAGCACGCTGGTCCGCCTCGTTGCCGGCGATCGTCTGGCCGAGCGCCGCGATCTTGATCGGGCTCAGGACCGGGCGGCGGCGATCGCCGATCCGGTCGGGTTCGTGGACTCCTCCGAACTCTTGGTCATCGACGAGATCCAGCGCGCTCCGGAGCTCCTGTTGGCCATCAAGGCTGCCGTCGACGAGGATCCCCGTCCTGGCCGGTACCTGCTCACCGGATCGTCTCGGCTGTTCGGCATGGTGGCTGCGCCGGACGCGCTGCCCGGTCGGATGGAAACCGTCGAGCTCTGGCCATTTTCCCAAGGCGAACTCGACGGAGCCCTGGACGGATTCATCGACGCCGTCTTCGCGCTCGGCCCGGACCTGCGACACGAGTCGGACGTGACCCGCGCCGACTACGCGGCCAGGATCGTGCGAGGCGGCCTACCCGAGGCCACCGCCCGCACCGACCCGCGCCGCCGCCAACGGTTCCTCGACGCCTATGTCCAGGCGCTCATCGACCGCGACGTCCGGCAGTTGTCCGACATTCAGCACAAGGGCGAGCTACGCAGGCTGGTACGCCTCCTCGCGGCCAGGTCCGCGACCATCATCGCCGCGAACTCCCTCGAATCCGCCCTCGGACTGAGCCGGCCGACGATCGTCCGCTACCTCCAAGCCCTGGAAGAGATCTTCCTGATCAAACGGATTCCCGGCTGGTCCCGCAACCTCGGCACCCGTGCCACCGCCGCGTCGAAACTGATCTTCGTCGACTCGGGCATCGCCGCCAACGAAATCGCGACCGACGCCCGGGCACTGCTCCGGCCGGGCGCACCGTTCGGGCCGCTGCTCGAGTCATTTGTGCTGTCCGAGCTGTCCCGGCAGCTCACCTGGTCGGAGCAGTTCGTCGACCTGTCCCACTACCGTGACCAGAGCAGGTACGAAGTCGACGCGGTGCTCGAGAACCGAGCTGGTCAGGTGGTCGGGATCGAGGTCAAAGCAGCCAGCACCGTCGGACCCGACGACTTCCGCGGCCTACGCCGACTCGCCGACCGCCTCGGCGACGACTTCATCGTCGGCATCGTCCTCTATACCGGAACCGCCACGCTGCCGTTCGGCGACAGACTCCGCGCCATGCCGGTCAGCGCCCTATGGCAGGTTTCCACCTCGACAGCAGACTGACCTCGCTCGCAGGCCGCTCCCCAGCCGTCAGGGGAGTGGGCATGCCCTCAACCGGGCGAAGGCGGTGGTGTGGCAGCGACGAGCAGGGCGAGTTCCCGGACCAGGTATCCCAGGGACTGACCAGTCTGCGCGCGGACCAGTCCGAGGGCGAGGTCGGCGAGCAGGTAGAAGCCGAGCGTGCGGGCCTGGTCGGTATCGAACGACGCCAGCAGCGCCTCCGCGCCGGCGAGGTCACCGCGGTGGCGGGCGGCGATGACCCCGGCGGCACGCTGCACGAGGTCGGCGGCGACCGGAACCGGGCCGGTCACGCCGGTCAGAGCTTCGGCGCGGCGGCGCGGGCGGCCTCGAACCGGGCGGTCACGTCGGCCCAGTCGACGAGATTCCACAGCCGGTCGACGTAGTCCGGGCGTACGTTGCGGTACTGCAGGTAGTAGGCGTGCTCCCAGGCGAGGACGCCCCAGCCGGAGCCCTGCACGCTCTTCGTAGCCGCGGAGAGCTGACCGGCGAAGCCGTCGAAGGAGCCGAAGTGCTCGTCGATCGCGGCAGCCAGCTCACCGTCGGGGCGGTCACCGCCGTGCGGGGACAGGTTGTTCCAGAAGATCGAGTGCAGCACCTGCCCGGAGAGGTTGAACGCGAACGTCTTCTCCAACCCGACCAGCGCCGCGAAGTCACCCTTGTCCCGGGCCTCGGCCAGCTGCTCCAGGGCGTCGTTGCTGCCCTTGACGTACGCGGCGTGGTGCTTGCTGTGGTGCAGCTCCAGGATCTCGCCGGACATCGCCGGCTCCAGCGCACCGTAGTCGTACGGCATGTCGGGCAGAGAGTAGACGGCCACCAGCAACTCCTCACACCATCGTCGTCGCAGAGTGTGCTCCAGCTCGTCGCACGACGGCTGCCGGGGTCCTGCGGCCGCCACAACGAGAACTCGTGGAATGCCTGTTCTCCCGGTCTGAACGCCTTCCGGGTGCGACATCACGAGGCGGACTCCGGCCAGGCCGAGGGTCAACGAGCGTAGGAACGCCAGCCAGCCGGAGCCGTCCTCGTCGGAAGCGACGTCCAGGCCCCACACCTCGCGTTGGCCGTCGACGGCGGTCGAGGTGTTGGCCGGGGCGGCGGCTGTGAGCGTGGGGCGTGAGTGGTTCAGATGATGACGCGGATACCGGGCCAGCGTTCGGTGGGGCGGTGGCGGGCGAGTCGTTGGCGGGAGGTCTCGGGGCTGACTCTGGTGGGGTTGGGTCGCCATATGCCGTCGAGGAGGTCGTCGAGGCCGTGTGGTGCGCAGACGGCGATGTGGTCGTGTGGGTCGAGGCGGATGGCCACGGCGGTGGCGTATTCGGGCCAGGTGGCGACTGCTTCGGCGATGCTGCGCAGGGGCGGCACCGGGCCGGTGCCAAACTTCGCCGGATACCAGGTGTGTACGGCGGCTTGGTTCTTCGCTTCCCAGGGTGGTTCCGGCCAGGCCGCCACCAGCCGTTGCGTGGCGCGGTTGTCGTTGTCGCGGCTGAGGTCCGTCGGGTCGAGGAAGACGACGTCGACGTCGCGTACCGATGACGGGTCGAAGCCGTTGCCGTACCGCTCGGCCCAGACGAGGTCACGGATGGTGCCGGCGCCGATCCAGGCGTCCGGCAGGGCGGAGTCCCGCACGATGTCCAGCGCCCGGTTCAGCCACGGGCTACGCCGAACAAAGTCCCGCAGTTCGTCTTCCCGCAACGCATCCCCCTGGGTCCTCAACGCGGCCCGGGTCGCCGTGCTCCGCGCGATGATCTGAGCGTACCTGCGCTCTATTCGTCCGCGAGATGGCGATTTTCCACGGCCAGGGCATTGCCATTGGGGAGTCGGGACAACCTCCCGGTGGCCCGGGACGGGCGTCCCTGGTGACCGGGTCGGTCGGGCCAACAGACTTCCGATACGAAACGGCCGCTGCCGCCCTACCGGCAGACGACCGGCCTTCTTACCGAAGCGTGACGAGGAGTCGAGGTTCGATGCGAGTACGAAAGAGTGTGGCGGTCCTGAGTGCCGTCGTGACCGGATGGGTGATGGTCCTGGTGGCGGCGCAGCCGGCGTCGGCGGCACCCTACTGCAACGTCCCGATCCCGCCGCCGGCGTGTGGTTACGAGCCGCCGGAGGACCCGCCGCCGCCGTCGGGCTTCGTCCCGGTGCTCGCCTTCGACGGGGCACGGCAGACGGTGTCCCGGGACGGGGTGCACGTCTGGGGTTGGACGGCGGACAACGACGCGCCGACCACGGCGCTGACCGTGAACATCAGCATCAACGGCACGCAGGTCCGATCCATGGTCGCCAACCAGCACCGGCCCGACGTCGCCGCCGCCTACCCGCAGTACGGTGCGGCACACGGCTTCGACGTGGTGCTGCCCGCGTCGGCCGCAGGAAACAACGTCTGTGTGACGGCGATCAGCGTCGGCGGGGGAGCGAACAAGTCCGTCTGCCGTCAGATGGACGACATCGTCGAGTTCATGGCGTACGACATCAACTACGACATCGCTCGGGCGCAGCTGCTCGGAACGTCACTTCAGCAGTTGGACAAGGTGACGAACCGCAACGACACGTCGTTGCAGCAGTCCACCGAGATCAGCGGTTCGAAGACGGTGACGGAGACCGAGGGCTGGTCGGACACCGCCGGGGTCAAGGTCTCGGTGTCGACCGCCATCAGGGCCGGCTTCCCGATCTTCGCCGACGGCAAGGTGACGGTCACGGCCGAAGGGTCCTTCAGCTACACCCAGAACGGTTCCACCTCGCGTAGCCGTACGGTCTCCTGGCGGCAGCCCGTGCTGGTCCCGGCGCGATCGATCGTGGAGGCCACGGTCACCGTCACCCATGCGAACATCCGGGTGCCGTACACGCTGAGCGGCGATTACATCTACCGCAGCGGTGCGCGGGCCGCCGGAACCGTTGGCGGCATGTTCGCCGGCGGGAACAGCGAGAACGTCCAGGTCAACCTCAAGCAGTACAACCTGGACGGCTCACCCGCCCTGGCGCCGGCGACGCAGCCAAAGGCCACGCTACTCAAGATCAGCTAAGCGTTTCGGGTGCCGAGCGAGTTGGTTGCCGTGGCCGCGCTAGTCGCGACGGCAGCCAGCATCGGCTCGGGAGTGTCCACAAGTACGAATATCTCGCGGCCAACGATCGTAACGACTGGCCGCCGGGGTGGGGCGGGGCGACCGGGGGGAGGTCCCGACCCACCCCGACATCGTATTGACTGATTCCTTGCTTCCAGGTGTACACAAAGGAGAGTGAGATGAGCCTGGTCACGGGCGAGACGGACGGCGGCATCCTGCTGATCGCCAACGACGACACCTTCGCACACACCTACCCCGACCTGCGGCGACTGCTGGAGGAGCAGGCCGAGGGCGACCCGCTGCGCGGCGCGGTGGAGTTCTTCGACTTCACCGGTCGGCGGCTGGTCCCCGGTTTCGACCGGCAGTGGTGCCTGACCGACCTGCAGCCGAGCAGTGAACCCGCCGATCCGGCGGCGGTGCAGCGCCGCCTTCAGGCGGTGCTCGATCACCTCGAACGGTTCCTCAAGTCCGACTCGGAGTCGGGGGGCGGCTCCCGCGTCGACGGTGCTGCGACGGTGCGCGAACTGCCGGCGCTGGACGGCACGCTGGCCGACGCCATCGAGAAGATGCCCTGGCACGAGCCGGGGAAGGGAACTGCCGGCAACTTCCTGCACAACGCCATGCACGCCGCCGGTTGGGCGCACTGACCGGCATCGTCGACCAGGAGGCCGACCGTGACGCCCGCTGAGGGATCCACAACGACTCGACGCGGCCTGCTGGCCGGTGCGGCGGTGGCGGTGGCGCTACTCGTCCTGGTCGGCCAACTTCTTCAGCGGGACCCGCTGCTGTTCGGCCCCAGCACGCTGACCGCGGTCTTCGCCGCCGCGTTCACCGCACTCGGCGCCCTGGTGCTGGCCGGGGTGCCGGGTCACCCGGTGGGCCGGCTGATGCTCGCCGCCGGCCTGGTCGCCACGGTCGCGGTGCTGGCGCTGAGCTGGTCGTCGTGGCTGCCGCTGGCATGGCTGGGCCAGTGGCTCTGGTGGCCGCCGTACACCCTGGTCATCCTGGCCCTGCTGGTCTTTCCCGACGGTAAGCTTCCCGGCCCGCGCTGGCGGGTCGTGGCGGGCGGCCTCATCGGGGCCGGCGGCCTGACCACCGGCGCATTCGCCGTCGCCGCCCTCGACGACCCGCGCGGCCTGCTGCTCGCCGGTGAGCTGGCGGCGACCGGGCGGGCGCAACTGTTGGTACGCATCGCCCTGCTGGCGATCGTCGTACAGGTGCTGCTGGTGGTGGCGGTCCTGGTGTCGCTGGCCAGACGCTGGCACCGCGCGACGGGCCAGACCCGTCAGCAGCTGGCCTGCCTGCTGGTGGCGGGTGCCCTGTTCCTGCTCGGCGGCGTGCTCGACGCGCTCAACCTGGCCGGGGCCTGGGCGCTGATGGTGGTCGCGATTCCGGGCGCGATGACCCTCGCCGTGCTGCGTTACCGGCTCTACCAGCTCGAACGCGTGATCAACCGGACGTTGGTCTGGCTGGTGATGAGCCTGCTGGTGATCGCCGGCTTCGTGGCCATCGTCGCGCTGCTGCGGGACCTGGTCGTCGGCCCGGACACCTCGAACGCCTCCCTGGTCGCCACCGGCCTGATCGCGATCACCTTCGAGCCGCTGCGCGGTCGGGTGCAGCGAGGCGTCAACCGGCTGCTCTACGGGGACCGCGACGATCCGTACGCGATGCTGACCCGGCTCGGCAGCCTGCTGGAACGGACCGGACAGCCGCACGCGGTGCCGGCGCTGCTGGCCGACACCATCGCCAGGTCACTGCGGGTGCCGTACGTGTCGGTCGAGGTGGACGACGCCGACGGAGGTGACCTGCCGGACGGCGGCGCGGCACACGGCACGCCGACCACCTCGATGGAGCGCTTCGACATGCTCATCCACGGCGACCGGGTCGGTCAGCTGGTGGTGGCCCACCGCCGTACCGGTGACCGGTTCACCCCGATGGAGCGTCGGATCCTCACCGACGTGGCCCGGCAGGCCACCGCGGCGGTGGCGACCGCCCGGCTGATCCGTCAGCTCCGCCAGGCGCGGGAGGGACTGGTCCTGGCGCGGGAGGAGGAACGCCGCCGGCTACGTCGGGACCTGCACGACGGGCTCGGTCCCACCTTCGCCGGCATGTCGATGCAGGTACGCGCGGCGAGCAAACTCGCCACCGGGACGCCACGGCTGGAGCTGATCCTCGACCGGCTCGCCGACGACCTGCGTACCTGCACCGCCGAGGTACGCCGGCTGGTGGACCAGCTGCGGCCGGCCGCGCTCGACCAGGGACTGGAGTCGGCGCTGCGGGCGGAGTGCCGGCGCTTCGACGGCCCGCAGCTCGGGATAGACCTCACGGTCGACGGCGACCTGCGGACCCTGCCCGCGGCGGTGGAGGTGGCGGCGTACCGGATAGTGGCCGAGGCGCTGTCCAACGTGGTACGCCATGCCCACGCCAACCGGTGCGAGGTCCGGGTCAGTCGCGGCGACGGCCTGCTGGTGGAGGTGGCCGACGACGGAGTCGGACTGGCCGGCCCGCGGCCCGGCGGGGTGGGTCTGGACTCGTTCCGCCATCGGGCGGCAGAACTCGGCGGCAGCTGTGAGATCACCGCCGGGGCGCAGGGTGGGACGCTGGTGCGGGTCCGGCTGCCGTGGGTCGAGGACGAATAGCCGCCGGACGGCGGGAGAGGGGTAAGCATGTCGGAACAGGCCCGCGTGCTCATCGTCGACGACCATCCGGTGGTACGCCGTGGCTTGCGCACGATGCTGGAGGGCGAGTCCTGGGTGGCGGAGGTGCTGGAAGCGGCCTCCTGCGCCGAGGCGATCGCCGCGGTCGCACACGAACAGGTCACCGTCGTGGCGATGGACATCGCGCTGCCGGACGGTGACGGCGTGCAGGCGGTCGGTCAGATCCTGCGGCACCGGCCGGAGACCGCGGTCGTGATGCTGACCATGGCCGACGAGGACGAGCTGGTCGCCCGTGCCCTGCAGGTCGGTGCCCGGGGCTACCTGCTCAAGGACACCGACCCCGATCTGGTGGTCGATGCGCTGCGGACCGTGGCCGGTGGGGGCGTGGTGCTGGGGCCGGGGATCACCGCCGCCGCGTTGGGCCGGGCGCAGCCGACGGCGGTCAGCCTGCCGCCGCCCTTCGACCGGCTCACCCCGCGCGAACGGGACATCCTGGCGCACCTGGCCGGTGGTGAGGACAACGCTCAGATCGCCCGCCGTTTCGGGCTGAGCACGAAGACCATCCGGAACCAGGTCTCGGCGATCCTCGGAAAGCTCGGTGTCGCCGACCGTGTGCAGGCGGCGCTGCTCGCCCGGGACGTCGGCATCGGCCCATCGTGACCGCCCACAAGGGCTGGAAGCGCGCCGACATCGAACTGCGATCGGAACTGCCATTCCCACCTCGCTCGTACCCGCAGGTCGGCTCAGACGAGGTTCCTTCGGAGTCGCTTGTCGAGCGCGACCACGGCGGCGGCTGCGGCCCCGACCGCGAAGATGCGCAGCCAGACGTCACCGCCGATCGGCGCGGTGTCGAAGATGCTGTTCATCGCCGGCAGGTAGGTGATGGCGAGCTGGGCCACGGCCTGCAGCAGTACGCCGCCCAGCACCCAGCGGTTGGTGAAGAAGCCGATGCGCCAGGCGGAGTGCACGAGCGAACGGCAGCTGAACAGGTAGAGCATCTCCACCACGACGAAGAGGTTGAGCGCTGCGGTCCGTGCTTCGGCCACACCGGCGCCACGACGCTGCTCCCACTCGAACAGCAACCAGGCGCCGGCGACGAGCAGCGCGGCCACCAGCGCGATCCGGGCCACGAGAGCGCCGGTCAACAGTGGTCGTCGGGGGTCGCGGGGCGGCCGTCGCATGATGCCGCTCTCCTTCGGCTCGAAGGCGAGCATCAGGCCGAGCAGGACGGCGGTGGTCATGTTGATCCACAGGATCTGGGTCGGCAGCAGCGGAAGGGTCGCGCCCAGGACGATGGCCACGAAGATGACCAGACCTTCACCGAGGTTCGTCGGCAGCGTCCAGACGATGAACTTGATGAGGTTGTCGAAGACTCCACGGCCCTCTTCGACCGCGGCCTCGATGGTGGCGAAGTCGTCGTCGGTCAGCACCATGTCGGCGGCATCCTTGGCGACCTCGGTCCCGCTACGCGCCATGGCGATGCCGATGTTGGCCTGCCGTAACGCCGGGGCGTCGTTCACCCCGTCGCCGGTCACCGCGACCACGTGCCCGCGCCGCTGGAGCGTCTCGACCAGCCGCAGCTTCTGCTCCGGGGACACGCGCGCGAACACCGTGGCGCGGTCCACCGTCTCCGGGAACCGCTCGGCCGGCATTGTCTGAAGGTCTCTGCCGGTGAGCACCCTTCCCTGCTGGTCGTCACCGAGAATGGCGAGGTGGGTGGCGATGGCAGTGGCCGTCGCCACGTGATCCCCGGTAATCATCTTCACGCCGATCCCGGCGTCGTGGCAGGCGCGTACCGCGGGCGCGGCGGCACTCCTGGGCGGATCCAGCATCGCCTGCAGGCCCGTCAGGGTCAGCGTGCCGGGCAGGTGATCTTCGTTGAAGTCGCCGGACTCCCCGTCCCGACGTACGGCCGTCGCGAGCACCCTGAGCCCCTGGCTGGACAGCGCCTCTGCGCAGCGCAGCGCCGCCTCGGCGTCGAGCGGGCGGGTCGTCCCGTCGCCGCTCATCTCCGTACGGCACATCGCCACGATCTGCTCCACGCTGCCTTTGGCCAGCACGATCTCGCGCCCGGAGTCGGGTTCGCGGTGCAGGGTGGCCATGTACTGCCGCTCCGAGCTGAACGGGATCGTGGCGGTACGCGGCAAGGTGTTGTCGAGCCGGTCGCGGTCGATCCCACCCTTCCCGGCGACCACAAGCATCGCCCCCTCGGTCGGATCACCGGTGATGAACCACTCGCCGTTCTCCTCGCGTACCCGGGCGTCGTTGCAGCCTGCGCCCGCCAGCAGAGTCCAGCGCAGGGACTCGCTCGTCGCCTCGTCGGCCATCGCACCGGAGGGGCCACAGATTTCTCCATCGGGGCGGTAACCCGAGCCGGTCACGGAGAACTCGCCGTCCGGCGTCCAGAGCACCCGTACCGTCATCTGGTTCTCGGTCAACGTGCCCGTCTTGTCGGAACAGATGACCGTGGTGCTCCCCAGCGTCTCGATCGCCGGCAGGCGGCGAATCACCGCCCGCCGCCGCGCCATCCGCGTCACGCCGATGGCCAACGTGACGGTGACGGCCGCCGGCAGTCCCTCCGGAATCGCCCCCACCGCGAGCGCGATGGCCGCAGTGAAGGTTTCGGTCGCGTCCTGACCGCGCAGCACACCGACACCGAAGGTCATCGCCGCCAGGACGAGAATGGCCACCGTCAGCACCTTGCTGAACCAGGCAAGCTTGCTCGTCAGCGGGGTCGCCAGGTTGTCGGCCGCGCCGACCAGCCGGTGGATCTGCCCCAACTCGGTTTCGGTGCCGGTGGCCACCGCAATGCCAGCACCACTGCCCGCCGTGACCAGGGTGCCCGAGTAGACCATGTTGCGGCGGTCCGACACGGCGGTGACCTCGGGTAGTTCCGCCTCGTCCTTGGTGACCGGAACCGACTCGCCGGTCAGCGCCGACTCGTCCACCCGCAGTTCGGCCAGGCGGACCAGGCGCAGGTCCGCCGGCACCTTGTCGCCCGCCTCCAGGACGATCAGATCCCCGGGTACGAGTTCCTCCGAGGCGATCATCCGCTCCTGCCCCGCCCGCACCACCCGCGCCTCGGTACGCACCATCGACCGCAAGCTGTCCAGCGCCGCCTCAGCCTTGGACTCCTGCACATACCCGACCACGGCGTTGACCAGCACGACACCGAAGATGACGCTGGCGTCCACGTACTCGTGGAGGAACGCGGTGATCACCGCAGCCGCCATCAACACGTAGATCAGCGGATTGTGGAACTGCCGCAGCGCCCGGCGCAGGAAGCCGCCGCCCCCGGCGGCAGGCAGCAGGTTGCGCCCGTACCGTTCCAGGCGACGCGCGGCCTCGTCCGTGCTCAACCCACGGCGCGGGTCCGTTTCGAGCAGCAGCACCACCTCATGGGAGGACATGGCGTGGTGCCCGTTCTGGCGCGGTGACTCGGCCGGCTCTTCAGAACCCACCGCCACCTCGCAATCCGACATCGGCTCAGGCGCACCCGGGCCGGGTCATCGTGGCCGGAAGCAGCGCACTCCAGCCCGAGCCGTTGAGAAAATCCTCTGCCAATGCACCGTCAGACGACCGACAAACAGCGCAAAAAGGTTAGGCAGTCGGGTTGCTGTGAGCGGCACGACGTGGGGATGTTCTTGCTGAACTGGCAAGAAAATTTGGCGGTCCGCGCCGCGGCTGCCACCATCGTCGGACCTGACGACAGGAGCGGGGGACTGGCTGTGGCGCATGACTTCGACAAGGCGTACTGGGAGCAGCACTGGCGGCAGGGTGATGGTGGCCGTCCTGGCTCCATGAGCAGCAAGCCGCCGAACCCCTATCTGGTGCGTGAGATCGGCACCCTGTCGCCGGGTACGGCGCTGGACGCGGGATGCGGGGCCGGTGCCGAGGCGATCTGGCTCGCCTCGCAGGGCTGGCAGGTGACCGCCGCCGACATCTCCTCCGAGGCGCTCACCCGCGCCGCCGAACGCGCGGCGGCGAGTGGCGTTTCCGAACGCCTGACCTGGATCGAGGCGGACCTGAGCCGCTGGGCACCGCAGGCCCGCTTCGATCTGGTCACCACCCACTACGCCCACCCGGCGATGCCGCAGCTGGAGTTCTACGACCGCCTCGCGGAATGGGTGGCACCGTCCGGCACCTTGCTGATCGTCGGCCACCTACACCCTTCCACCGCCCCCGACCAGGGCCACGACCACGAGCAGGGTCACGGCCATGATCGGGGGCACGGGCATGGCCACCAGGTCGGGGAGCGTCCACCCGCCGAGGCGTCGGCGACCGCCGCAGCCATCACGGCGCGTCTGGACGAGACGGCCTGGGAGATCCTCACCGCCGAGGAGGGTCAGCGCACCCTCACCGGTCCGCGCGGGGAGATCACCCTGCACGACGTCGTGGTACGCGCCCTCCGCCGCCCCTAACCATCCGCTCTCCCCACCCACCCCACCCCAGGCGTCGCCTGACCTCGTCGATCTTGCACTTACCGTCGCGACAAAAGGGTGCTAACTAGGCGATTTCGGCGACCAGAAGTGCAAGATCGGCGAATCGTCGGGCGGGCAGGCGGCGCGGTGAGGGCGGGGTGGG